>NZ_JADCQA010000010.1:0-178603 GCF_014947095.1 Stenotrophomonas sp. B2
TCCGGTTGCGGGGGACGCTGCAAGTACGTCCATGTAAGCTCGGTCGCCGCATCCATGCGGCTCACGCCCCCGCAACCGGACCCACCCCGCCTTCGACAGTTGGCCGCGATCTGATGGTAGGTGTCGACCTTGGTCGACACGGAAGATCCACGCCATGCGTGGATGGAACAGAGCAGGAGAGTGGGCTCAGTTTCAGGCACGCAGCATCTCCGCAAGAGGAGCCCCCTTGTTGTTCAAGGGGGCGCGCCGATAGGCGGGGGGATAAGGTGGAATGCGCGCGGGGCCCACGGTTTGCGCAGCAAATCGTGGGACGTAACGCAGGTGGAGATTAAATCTCCACCTGTGCGCCCAACTCAACCAGACGGTTGCCCGGAATCCGGAAGAAGCCCGTGGCCGGCGCAGCGTTGCGATGCATCAGCGCGAACAGCTTGTCGCGCCAGATCGGCATGCCGCGGTTGGCGGTGGCGACGATGGTCTCGCGGCTGGCGAAGAAGGTGGTGTCCATCGGATCGAAATAGATCCCGCCGTGGTCGCAGGAGCGCATCAACGCCAACGGTACGTCCGGCGTCTCCATGAAACCGAAGCGGACATAGACCCGGTAGAACTCGTCGCCCACCGATTCGATCTTCAGCCGCTGCCCCTCCATCGCATAGGGAATGGGCAGGGTTTCCACATGCAGGAAGACGTTGCGCTCGTGCAGCACCTTGTTGTGCTTGAGGTTGTGCATCAGTGCATGCGGAGCCACGGTCGGGTCAGCGGTGAGGAACACCGCGGTACCCGGCACGCGCACCGGCGGCGCCAGCATCAGGCCCGGCAGGAAGGTGTCGATGCGGATACCGTCCTTGCGGATCTCGTCGCGCAGCAGCTCTCGGCCACGGCGCCAGGTGCGCATCATAGTGAACAGGAAGATGCCCAGCACGACCGGGAACCAGGCGCCCTGCAGCAGCTTGGCGCCATTGGCGATGACGAAGCCGACGTCGATGATGAAGAACACCACGCACAGCGGCAGGATCCAATGGCGCGCCTTCGGCCACAGCGAGCGCGCGACCAGGGCCAGCAGCAGCGTATCGATCAGCATGGTGGCCGAGACCGAGATGCCATAGGCCACGGCCAGGTTCGACGAGCTGCGGAAGGCCAGCACCAGGCCGATGACCATCACCGCGATGCCCCAGTTGATGCCCGGGATGTAGATCTGGCCGATGGTGTCGTGCGAAGTGTGCTTGATGCGCATGCGCGGGATGTAGCCGAGCTGCATGGCCTGGCGCGAGACCGAGAACGCGCCGGTGATCACCGACTGCGAGGCGATCACCGCCGCCATCGTGGCCAGGATGATCATCGGATACAGGGCCCAGTCGGGGACCGCTTCGAAGAAGGGATTCTTCACCGCTTCGGGGTGGTTCAGCACCAGCGCGCCCTGCCCCAGATAGTTCAGCACCAGGCACGGCAGCACGAAGAAGTACCAGGCATGGCGGATGGGCTTGGCACCGAAGTGGCCCATGTCGGCATACAGGGCCTCGCCACCGGTGACCGCCAGCACCACGGCGCCAAGGATGAAGATGCCGTGCCAGCTGTGCTCCATGAAGAAGCGGATCGCCCACCACGGGTTGAACGCCTTCAGCACTTCCGGCGAATCGATGATGTTGTAGATGCCGATCGCCGCCAGCGAAATGAACCACACCGAGGTGATCGGGCCGAACGCCTTGCCGATCTTCTCTGTGCCGAAACGCTGCGCGGCGAACACCATCAGCAGGACCACCACGGTGATCGGCACGATGAACGCGTGCAGGCCCGGTGCGGCCACCTCCAGGCCCTCGACGGCACCAAGCACCGAGATCGCAGGGGTGATCACGCCATCACCGAAGAACAGCGACGCACCGAAGATGCCCAGGATGCCCACCACGTAGGCCGAGCGTGAGCCGTTGCGCAGCGTACGCTGGGTCAGCGCCATCAACGCCATGATGCCGCCCTCGCCATCGTTGTCGGCGCGCATGATGATGGTCACGTACTTCAGGGTGACCACGATGTTCAGCGCCCAGAACGCCAGCGACAGCACGCCGAGCACGGTGTCGTGGTCGCTGTTGAGCCCGTAGTGCGGCGAGAACGCCTCCTTCAGGGTGTACAGCGGGCTGGTACCGATGTCACCGAAGACCACACCGATCGCACCGATGACCAGCGCCAGTCCCCCGGCCGGGGGGGCGTGACCGTGTCCGCCAGGGGCGGCTGCATGCGGGGTTTGACTGCTGGACATGGGACTCCTGGCGAAGCTCAGGCGATGGGGGGAGGAAAAGGACGCGGCTCAGCGCAGCGCCGACTGCAGGGCCTTGCGGATGACCGTGGCCACTTCGTCGCCTTCGTTGAAGGCATCACGGGCCATGCGGGCCGCTTCGGCCGGCTTGTAGCCCAACTGCTGCAGCGCCACGGTGGCATCGGACAGCGGGTCGGCCGGGGCCGGACCGCTGCCGGTCGGCAGCGCCCCGCCGGCACCGAACTGGGCCGCACGGTCGCGCAGCTCCAGCACCATGCGCTCGGCAGTCTTCTTGCCGATGCCCGGGATGCGGGTCAGTGCGGTGATGTCGCCCGCCTGCACCATGCGCGCGAATTCCTCGACGCTGACAGCGGACAGCACGGCCAGCGCGATCTTCGCGCCGATGCCGCTGACTTTCTGCACATCGCGGAACAGCCGACGCTCGCCCTCGCGCAGGAAGCCGTACAGCGAGACGCTGTCTTCCTTCTGCGCGTAATGGGTGTACAGCGTGAGCTCGCGTCCAAGCTCGGGCAGGTCGTAGAAGGTGCTCATCGGCGCCTCCAGTTCGTAGCCCACTCCATTCACGTCCACCACCAGCCACGGCGGCGCCTTGTAGGCGACGATGCCGCGCAGTCGACCGATCATTGCGTGCAGCTCCTCATTTGCGACCCCACGCCTGGCGGGCGCTGAGCCCCAGGCGGTTGGCCGTCGCCCTTACGTGGGCGTGGGTGATCGCTACCGCCAACGCGTCGGCCGCGTCGGCCTGCAGCTTGGTTTTCAGGTTGAGCATGAGCCCGACCATGTGTTGAACCTGTTGCTTTTCCGCGCCACCACGGCCGACCACGGCCAGCTTGATCTCGCTGGCGGCGTATTCGTGCACCGGCAGGTCGCGCAGCACCACGGCCGAAATGGCTGCGCCGCGGGCCTGGCCCAGCTTCAGCGCCGAATCGGGGTTGCGCGCCATGAACACGCGCTCGATCGCCACTTCCTGCGGCTGGTACTCGCGGCACAGGTCGGCCAGACCCAGCACCAGCAGCTTCATCCGCTGCGGGAAATCGTCGGCGCCCAGCAGTACCAGGGGCTGGTGATGGACGTGGATGACGCGCCCTGCGGCATCGACATCGATGATGCCCACCCCGGTCCGCTGTGAACCGGGGTCGATGCCGAGGATGCGGGTCATGCCGCGCTCCTGGCGGGGCGGAACGGGAAGCGCTGGCAGGCGTATGGGCTCATGACTGTCCGCGGTGACCGTTCAACGGCCCGCGCCCAGGCCGTCGGTGACGGCTCAGGCGTAGGCGTCGGCGCCGAGTTCGGCGTTCGAATACACGTCCTGCACGTCGTCCAGGTCTTCAAGCATGTCCAGCAGCTTGCGGACCTGCAGTGCGACCTCGCCCTCGACCTTGATGTCGTTGTCGGCGCGGAAGGTGATCTCGGCGTGGTCGGCGAGATGCCCTGCGGCAGTCATCGCCTCCTTTACCGCGTTGAATGCGTCAGGGCTGGTGACCACGTCGATCGAGCCATCGTCCGGATAGACGACGATGTCATCGGCGCCCGCCTCGATGGCCGCTTCGGTGATCGCCTCCTCGTCGGCACCCGGGGCAAAGCTGAGCACGCCCAAGCGCTTGAACATGAAGGCCACCGAACCCTCGGTCCCCATGTTGCCGCCGCATTTGCTGAACGCGTGGCGGACATCGGCCACGGTGCGCACGCGGTTGTCGGTCAGGCAATCGACGATCACCGCCACACCGCCGGGCGCATAGCCCTCGTAGCGCACTTCCTCGTAGTCGACGCCTTCCAGCTCACCGGTGGCCTTCTTGATCGCACGTTCGATCACGTCCTTGGACATGTTCACGGCCAGGCCCTTGTCCATCGCCACGCGCAGGCGCGGGTTGTTGTTGGGGTCGCCTCCACCGCCGCGCGCGGCCACGCCGATCTCGCGGATGATCTTGGTGAAAATCTTGCCGCGCTTCGCGTCGGACGCGTTCTTGCGGGCTTCGATGGAGGGGCCTCTACCCATGGGTGCTACCGTCTGGCTGCTTCAGGATCAAGGCGCGGATTCTACCTGATCGGGCGCTGCAACCGTGTCTAGGGCGGATGGGCGCCGCTGCGCTCGCCGGGCATGGCCCGGCGGACGGTGCGCATCGACCGGGCGCCTACGCGGCCGCAGCGTCGCGGCTGTGATCGAACCGGCCGTGGCGCAGGAAGTGCGCGGTCTGCCGTGCCGCATCGGGCGAAACCACCAGGCCGCTGTGGCTGGTACGCACTACGCAATGATCGGCCAGACCCGGCAGGCGGGTTTCCGCCAGCGCCACCGTGCCGTCGGAGGCATCGTCGATCGCGCCGAGCAGGCTGCCCAGCCCATGCGGCACCGAACCGGCGATCAGGCCGACCGCGGCCGTGCCCTGCCAGTCGGGCAGGCCGTCAAGCAGCAGTTCGCTGCTGCGGCCCAAGGCCAGGCCCCAGCCATGCTCGGACAGCGAACGCGCGGTACCGCTGCCGCGCAGCGGCGAGCCAAGGCAGACCACGCGCTGTACCTGCAGCTGCGGTTGCCGGCGCAGTGCCTCCAGCGCCAGCAGCCCGCCAAGGCTGTGGCCGACCAGCGACAGCGGTCCGGCATCGGCCAGACGCTCCAACAGCTGAGGTACCGCTACATCCGGGCCGCCGAACACGGAGGAATAGCCAAAGGTCTGCACCCGGAACCCGCGCGCGCGCAGGCGCCACGCCAGCGGCCCTACCCAGGCGCGGGCGTTCCAGATGCCATGGAGCAGCAGTACGGGGGGTGTCATGTGCAACAGCCTGGCGATCAGCGGGGCGAAAACGTGAAGTGATTGAACACACGCCGGCAGAAAGCGGCGGTGAACGCGCTCAGGCCGTTCGCGGCGCGCGGCGCAGGATGAACTCCAGATCGTTGGTCTGGCCGACCGGGAACAGGTACTGCCCGGCCTTCTCGAAGCCGTAACGGGCATAGAAGCGCTGTGCGCCGAAGTTCTCCGACCACACGCCCAGCCACAGTGTCCTCGGGCCGTCGCGTTCCAGCCACGCCAGCGCGGTTTCCAGCAGGCGGCTGCCCCAGCCACAACTCTGCTGCGACTTGACCAGGTACAGGCGCTTGAGCTCGCCATCCCCCGCTTTCACATCCTGATGGGGCAGGCCACAGGGGCCGGCGGCGGCATGACCGACCGCCTCCCCTTCCCGCTCCAGCAACCACACGGCGTAATCCGGGTGAGCCAGGATCGTGCGCTGGCGCTCGACCGTGTAGGACTCCTGCAGGAACGCCTGCAGGTCCTGCGGCGGATACAGGTGGCCGAAAGTCTCGGTGAACGTGCGTGCGGCCAGCGCCGACAAGGTCGGCGCGTCGTCCACGGTGGCGCGGCGGATCGAGTACATGCAGGAAGTTGACGTCAGCGCGAAGGGCGGGTCAAGCCTTTTCAGGCGATTCCGCGTCTTCGTCTTCCTCGTCCTCTTCCTCGTACTCCTCTTCGTCCTCGTCCTCTTCTTCGCCTTCCTCGTCCTCGTCGTACTCTTCTTCCTCTTCGTCGTCTTCGTAATCCTCGACGCCGAAGTCTTCACCGTCCCAGCGGCCTTCGCCGTCGGCGACGAAGGTCAGGGCCATCGCCGCCGGGTTGGTACCGACGCGGACCAGCCAACCACCGAACACGCGTGCCCGCTCGGTGACCAGGTTGGCCTCGGAGCCTTCATTGCCCAGCTTTTCCCACTCCAGCGAAAACGCAAACTCGGTCATTGCCTGGATCTCCTGATCAGTTTTTCTTGGGGCGAACCTGGATGTGCACTTCGGCCAGCTGCTCGTCGACGATCGGCGACGGCGCGTCGGTCATCAGATCCTGTGCACCGGTGGTCTTCGGGAACGGGATGACGTCGCGGATCGACTCGGTGCCGGCCATCAGCGCGGCGATGCGGTCGATGCCGAATGCGATGCCGCCGTGCGGCGGCGCGCCGTAGTTCAGCGCGTCGAGCAGGAAACCGAACTTGGCACGCGCTTCTTCGGCGCCGATGCCGAGCAGCTCGAACACCGCGCTCTGCATGTCCGGGCGATGGATACGGATCGAGCCGCCGCCGATTTCATTGCCGTTGAGCACCATGTCGTAGCCGCGCGAGACCGCGGTACGGGCATTGGCGCGCAGGTCGGCGATATCGTCCACAGCCGGTGCGGTGAAGGGGTGATGCAGGGCGACATAGCGCTGCGCCTCGTCGTCCCATTCGAACATCGGGAAATCGGTGACCCACAACGGGCGCCAGCCATCGGCGACCAGGCCGAAGTCCTTGCCGGCCTTCAGGCGTAGCGCGCCCATGAAGTCGGAGACCTTGTTGTAGCCACCGGCACCGAAGAACACGATGTCACCCTTGCCAGCGCCGACGTGGGCAACCAGCGCGGCGAAGGCGTCTTCGCTGAAGAACTTCTGGATCGGCGAGCTGACCTCGCCGTTGTCGGCGATCTTGATGTAGGCCAGGCCCTTGGCGCCGTACTTGGCGGCGTGCGCAGCGTACTCATCGATCTGCTTGCGGCTCAACGCTGCGCCACCGGGGATGCGCAGCGCGGCGACGCGGCCATCGGCGTCGTTGGCCGGGCCGGTGAACACCGGGAACTCACTGCCCTTGACCAGCTCGGCCACGTCCACCAGTTCCAGCGCGATGCGCAGGTCCGGCTTGTCCGACCCATAGCGGCGCATCGCTTCGGCCCAGGTCATGCGCGGGAAGCTGGCATCCAGGTCGACGTCCACCACTTCCTTGAAGATGGCGCGGATCATCTCTTCGACGAAATCCTGCACGTCGCGCTCGCGCACGAAGGCGAACTCCATGTCCAGCTGGGTGAATTCCAGCTGGCGGTCGGCACGCAGCGCTTCATCGCGGAAGCAGCGCGCGATCTGGTAGTAACGGTCGAAGCCGGCCACCATCAGGATCTGCTTGAACAGCTGCGGGCTCTGCGGCAGAGCGTAGAACTCGCCCGGATGCATGCGCGCCGGCACCAGGAAGTCGCGCGCGCCCTCCGGGGTGGCCTTGGTCAGGATCGGGGTTTCGATGTCCTGGAAGCCACGCGCATCCAGGTGACGGCGCAGCGCCTGCACCAGCTTGATGCGGGTGCGCTGCATGCGCTGCATTTCCGGGCGGCGCAGGTCCAGGTAGCGGTACTTCAGGCGGGTATCTTCGCCCGGATTCTCGTGAGCGTGGAACGGCAACGGCGCCGCCTTGTTCAGCACGGTAATGGCCGTGGCGATCACTTCCACCCTGCCGGTCGCCATCTTGTCGTTCACCGCGTGGCGGGCACGCACCACGCCTTCCACCTGCAGCACATCCTCGTAGCCCAGGCTGGCCGCGACCGCGAACACTTCGGCGTTGTCGACCTCGACCGTCACCTGCACGATGCCTTCATGATCGCGCAGATCGATGAAGCAGACGCCGCCCTGGTTACGGGCCACGTCGGTCCAGCCGGCGAGGGTGACAGTCTGGCCAATCAGGGTCTCGTCGACCAGGCCGCAGAAGTGGGTACGCATGGGGGAAAGCTCCGCTGGAGAACGCCGGCACCCGATGGGGCCGGAAAGCCCCGTATTCTGCGGCCGAGGCCCCGGCCGGGGCAAATGCGGGGCAGTCACACGGGCTTTATCCGTTCCGTCCTTATAGTCGCGCACCACACACCGTATGGGGATTCGCCATGAAAACGCTGTCCCTGGCCAGCCTGGCCGTCACCCTCAGCCTGGGCGCCCTCGCCGGGCTCACCCTCTCCCCCGCCCCCGCCGCCGCGCAGAACGGCGTCATCCGCTGCGAAAGCCAGAACAACCGCGAACGGGTCTGCACTACCGGCTGGCGCAGCGCGCAGCTGGTACGCCAGCTGTCCGGCTCGGCCTGCCAGGAAGGCCGTACCTGGGGCAGCCGCAACGGCAGCATCTGGGTCAACAACGGCTGCCGTGCCGAATTCGTCGAGGGTCGCGGCGGTTGGGGCGGTGGGAATGGCGGCTGGGGGGGCAGCAACGGCGACACCATCCGCTGCGAAAGCCAGAACAACCGTGAACGCAGCTGTCCGGTCGGATGGCGCAATGCCCGCCTGGTCCGCCAGTTGTCCGGCAGTCCCTGCCAGGAAGGCCGCACCTGGGGCGTGCGCAATGGCGCGGTGTGGGTCAGCAATGGCTGCCGCGCCGAGTTCGCTGAAGCCCGCGGTGGCTGGGGCGGCGGCAACGGCGGCTGGGGCGGCGGCGGCAACAGCAATTACTCCATTACCTGCAGCAGCAACAACAACCGCACCCAGAACTGTGACTGGGACGAGCGCCAGGGCCGGCCCGTGCTGCAGCAGCAGCTGTCGGGCAGCGCCTGTCAGGAGGGCCGCAGCTGGGGCTATTCGCGGGGCCAGGTCTGGGTGAGCAACGGCTGCCGGGCCCGCTTCGGCACGCGCTGAGCGAACGAACCTGCGGGCGTGCGGCGGCATCGCCGCCGCCGCGCTCGCCGGGGATGGCCCGGCACTGTCAGGCGCGATTCGAGCGCTACGGTGCGGTTGCCGGCGGGGCCTCGTCGCCCCACGGTGCCGGCGGCAACGCCACCGGCTTGCTCAGGTCGAACTGCACGCGGAAGCGGCGGCCTTCGGGACGGGTCAGCTCGTAGACGAAGCGCTGGTCCGGCTCGATCTCCATCGCCCACACGTTGTGGGTGGACGCCAGCATGTCGGCGCGGCGGAACATGGCCACCGAATCGGCATCGGCCGGGAACTGCTGGCGTTCGGCGGTACCCGGCGGACGGCTGTCGCCGCCATACAGGGTGATCGCATCAGGGCTGCCATCGGCATGCCGGTGATCGTGCTTGAGGCGCAGCCCGCTCTCGGTGCGGGTCAGGACCCAGGTCCGCGAATGATCATCGCCGACATGGAAGGGGATGCGCAGCTCATGCCCGGGATCGGCACAGCCCCGCACGTGCATGACCAGCCGCTGCCCGGCGAAGGGGTCCTTGCCGGTCGGTGCCGGCGTGTCCTCCACCACTTTGCCCTCATACGCCTGGCCGCAGTGGGCGGCGATCGCAGCCATGAAGGCATCGGCCGGGGCCGTCGCCACGTCGTGGGCGACCGTATGCGAGGGCTGTGAGCAGGCTGCGAGCGTGAGCAGGGCGACAGAAGCAGTGACGAGGGCAGGCAGTTTCATGCCCCAACCCTAACGGCCATGGCCGGCCTGCGCAAACCACTGGCCCGTTCAACGGCTCGTGTCCACGCCCTCCGCCAGGGTCTCGGTTGCCGCCACCGGTGCGGCCTCGCCCGCCCCGACCGGTTCCTGCTCGACCGGGTCGACATCGAAGGGCGTGCGGAACACCAGCGAGGGCAGCAGGGTGGTCAGCGCCGCGTACAGCAGCAATGCGCCGAACAGCACCGCCGGAATCTGGAACCGCTCACGCATGATCGCGGCCAGGACCAGGGTGAAGATCAGCGTCGGCGCCAGCGCCAGCGACACGCGCAGACTGCTGCGGAAACTCTCACCGAACATCAGCCGGCGCTGCAGCCAGACCACGCCGATACGCAGCGGCAGCACCACCAGGGTGATCACGATGCCCAGCCCCAGCGCTTCGAAGCTCAATGCCTCGGCGGGAACCTTGGTGCCGGCATTGAAGAAGTAGAACGGCACGAAGAACGATGCGAACAGCCGCAGTGCATGCAGGTTCTCGTGCGAGGCCAGCAGCGGCATGCGCTGGTGCAGAAGCCGTGCGACCAGGCCTGCGATGAAGGCGCCCACCAGGTAATACACCCCCAGCAGGTAGGTGATGTAGGCAGCGACCATGCCGACCATGACCAGCAGCGAGAACTCCGAACCGGGCGCGTGCGGCGCCACCCAGCGACCCAGCGCGATGAACAGCAGCGGCAGGCCGACCATCATCGCCAGCAGGGCCAGGCTGGACAGGGCCATGTGACCCGGATCGCCGGCCTGCAGCACGATGAACAGTGCCGCCAGCGCCAGCAGCTCACCGGCGATGGCCTTGCTGGTCACCCAGAACCGCTCGTCCTCGCTCAGACCCAGCCGCGACAGCGAATCCATGATGAAACCCGTGGAGGGCGTCAGCAGCGCCAGGGCCAGCAGGCCCGCGGCCTGCCACGGCAGGCCGGCGTAGCGCCAGGCCAGCCAGCCGACGCCGAACAGGGTGGCGCTGCGCACCACAAGATGCGCCAGCAGGGGCCACATGCCACGGCGCAACGCCTGCAGATCGACCTCCAGACCTGCGAACAGGAACAGGGACGAGATGCCGAGCGTGGCCAGCAGCCCGATCACCGCGTCGTGCGCCTGGTCCCCGAGCCAGAGCATGCCGATGATCCCGAACAGCAGGCAGGTGAGCGGTGCGGGCAGGCTGAAGCGCTGCAGCGCGCGCGGGATCACCAGCAGCGCGAAGATCAGCAGCAGGTAGATCAACTCATGACTCATGGGGGACTTCCGTGTGGTTTCGAACGCGCGCAGGATGCGCGCGCACGACCCTCGGAGCAAGCCCGGCCCGGAGACGGGCGGGCGTCAGCCGATCAGCCTGTCCGCGATGCGTCCAACCTGCGCCAGCACGCTGGCGCGTTGATCGTTGCTGATGTCCGCAGCCTGCAGGTAGGCCGTAATCACCCAGGGTGCCCCTCCCCCCATGGGCCACAACACGGCGGTGTCATTGCGTGCATCCTCGCCATTGCTGCCGGTCTTGTCGCCCACCCGCCAGCGCGCGCCCAGCCCTGCGCGCAGGCACGCATCGCCGGTTTCGTTGTCGATCAGCCAGTCGGCCAGTTGCTGGCGCGCGCCCGGCGCCAGCGCATCGCCCAGCACCAGCCGCTGCAGGGTCGCGGCCATCGCCGCCGGCGTGGTGGTGTCACGTGGATCACCCTCGGCGAAGCTGTTCAGTTCCGGCTCGAGACGATCGCTGCGGGTCACGCTGTCGCCCTGAGCGCGCAGGAAGGCCGTCACGGCGGGCGGCCCGCCCACCACGTCGAACAACAGATTGGCCGCCGTGTTGTCGCTGGTGATGATCGTTGCCCGGCACAGGTCGCGTACGGTCAGATCCTTGCCGGCGTGGCGGCGCGCCACCGGCGCATGCGAAAGCAGGTCGGCCTCGCGCACCGGCACGCGCCTGTCCAGCAGCCCGGGCACGCGCCGTGACTGGTCCAGCACCGTGGCCGCCAGCACCGTCTTGAACGTGCTGCACAGCGGGAACCGCTCATCCTGGCGATGGCCGATGCGGCGACCGCTGGCGGTATCCAGCACGGTCACGCCAAGCCGGCCCGCGCAGGCCTTTTCCAGGGCGGCAAAGTCCGTGGCGGCAGCGATCGCGCCGGCCGCCGCCGACGTGCCAACGCCCCTGCCGGCGGCACGGGCGATCAGCGGCAGAGCCAGTGAAGACACCACTGCTGAAGTACTGAACTGAAGGAATCGTCGACGGGGCAACATGCAGGACCTCCGGAAAGTGAACCCGATTATCGAAAGCCCCCGCCGCGCCTGACCAGCGCGTTTTTTCAGCACGTGCCATCAATTTCATTCATGCCTAAGAAGGGCATTCAACGGAGATTCCACGAACCATCCGGATCCCGCTACGATCAGTCATCATTTCAGCTCACGGCTTTCCGATGCTGCATCCGACTCTGCCGCTCAACGCCCTGCGCGCCTTCGAAGCAGCGGCCCGCCACCAGAACTTCACCCGCGCCGCGCTTGAGCTGTGCGTCAGCCAGGCCGCGTTGAGCCATCAGATCCGGGGGCTGGAGGACCGGCTGGGGATCCGCCTGTTCCATCGCCTGCCTCGCGGCGTCGCCCTCACCGATGAAGGCGACGCGCTGTTCCCGGTGCTCAACGAAGCGTTCGAGCGCATCTCGGCCAGCATCGCGCGCTACACGGGGGGAGCGGCCCGCGAAGTGCTGACGCTGGGCGTGGTGGGCACCTTCGCCACCGGCTGGCTGCTGCCACGCCTGGCCGCGTTCGAGGCCACGCATCCGGATATCGAGCTTCGCGTGCAGACGCACAACAACCGCATCGATCTTGCCGGCGAAGGCCTGGACCTGGCCATCCGCTTCGGTGAGGGCGACTGGCAGGGGCAGGCCTGCACGGCGATCCTGGATGCGCCGTTCGCACCGCTGTGCGCCCCCGCCCTGGCACGCCGGCTGAAACAGCCGCGTGATCTGGGCACGCTGCCGCTGCTGCGCTCCTATCGCAATGACGAGTGGCCGCGCTGGCTGCAGGCGGCCGGGGTCAGCGGCGTGGAGGCGCGCGGGCCGGTATTCGATTCGTCGCTGACCTTGGCCATGGCCGCTGCCGGAGGGGCCGGCGTGGCCCTGCTGCCGCTGCGCATGTTCGAACAGGAACTGGCGGAAGGACGGCTGCTGCAGCCGTTCGCCACGACGCTGGAACTGGGCCGCTACTGGCTGACGAGGCTGCGCTCACGCGCCGAGCGTGAGCCTGCACGACGCTTCCGGGAATGGTTGCAGGCGCAGGGCTGACGCGCGCGAGCGGTAGCGCCGGGCCATGCCCGGCGAGCGCAGTGCATCGGGAACACCACCGGGCATGGCCCGGCGCCCTCCATCAGGACTCCAGCAGCTCCATCCAGGCAGCTTCAGCCTTTTCCAGCTGCGCAGCGGCCGTTTCGCGATCACGGCCCAGCACGGCCATGCGGGTGCTGTCGGCATAGTTGGCCGGGTCCGCCAGTTGACGGTCCAGTTCGGCCAGGCCGGCTTCCAGCTCGGCCACCTTGGCTTCCGCCGCGGCCAGCTTGTGCGGATTCACCGGCTTCTTCTGCACGACCTGCGCCACCGGTGCGGTCTTGACCACTACCGGCTCTTCCACCTGCTCCATGCGCGCCTTGGTGCCCTGCGCCTGCGGACGGGTGCGCAGCCACGCAGCGTAGGCGTCGAGATCTCCGTCGAACGGCTCGACCACGCCATCGGCCACGCGCCAGTAGGTATCGCAGACCAGGCCGATCAGGTGGCGATCATGGGAGACCATCACGATCGCGCCTTCGAAGGTTGCCAGCGCTTCGGCCAGCGCCTCGCGCATTTCCAGGTCCAGGTGATTGGTCGGTTCGTCCAGCAGCAGCACGTTCGGCTGCTGCCAGGCGATCAGCGCCAGCGCCAGGCGCGCACGCTCACCACCGGAGAAGCCATCGACCGGCTCGAATGCACGATCACCCGGGAAATTCCACTTGCCGAGGAAGTCGCGGAACGACTGGTTCGGCGCATCCGGCGCGATCTCGCGGAAATGCTCCATCGGCGACTGGCCTTCGTGCAGCGACTCGACCGTGTGCTGTGCGAAGTAGCCGATCTTCAGGTCCGGATGGGCCATGCGCTCGCCGGCAATCGGTGCCAGCTCGCCCACCAGGGTCTTCACCAGGGTGGTCTTGCCGGCGCCGTTGGGGCCGAGCAGGCCGATGCGTTGTCCCGCTTCCAGACCAAAGCCGACGTTGTGCAGGATCACGGCGTCCTGGCCATAGCCCGCCTCGACATGATTCAGGCGGATCAGCGAGAACGGCAGTTTGGCGGGCGGTGCGAACTCGATACGGAACTCGCGCTCGGCACGCACGGCCTCGGTACCGGCCAGCTTGGCCAGACGCTTCATGCGGCTCTGCGCCTGCGCGGCCTTGCTGGCCTGCGCCTTGAAGCGGTCGATGAAGCTCTGCAGGTGGGCCCGCTCGGCCTGTTCCTTCTCGTGCGCGATCTGCTGCTGGCGCAGCTGCTCGGCACGTTGGCGCTCGAAATCGGTGTAGCCGCCCGGGTACAGCTTGGCGCCGCCCCCATGCAGGTGCAGGGTGTGGGTGGCAACGTTGTCGAGGAACTCGCGGTCATGCGAGATCAGCAGCAGCGTGCCGGGGTACTTCAGCAGCCACTGTTCCAGCCAGTACACCGCATCCAGATCGAGGTGGTTGGTCGGTTCGTCGAGCAGCAGCAGGTCGCTGGGCATCATCAGCGCGCGGGCCAGGTTCAGGCGCACGCGCCAGCCACCGGAGAAGGAGGACACCGCGCGGTGGTGGGTCTCGGCCGGGAATCCGAGGCCGTGCAGCAGCTTGCCGGCACGTGCTTCGGCGTCATAGGCGCCCATCTCGGCCATCCGGGTATGGGCATTGGCCACCGCCTCCCAGTCTTCACGGGCGGTCGCATCGGCCTCTTCGGCCAGCACGGCGGCCACTTCCGTATCGCCACCGAGCACGAAGCTCAACGCCGGATCCGGCAGCGACGGGGTTTCCTGGGCCACGCTGGCAATGCGGACCTTGCCGGGCAGGTCGACGTCGCCCTTGTCGGCCTCCAGTTCGCCCTTCACCGCCGCGAACAGGCTGGACTTGCCGGCACCGTTGCGGCCGACCACGCCCACCCGGTAACCGGCATGCAGGGTCAGGTCGACGTTGGACAACAGCAGCCGCTCGCCGCGGCGCAAGGCGAAATTACGAAGCGAAATCATCGGGGGAGGGGTCCATATAACCGGATGGAATGTGCTGGTAAGCACTGTTCCTGCGACGCAATTCTAGCGTTAACGAATACTTGACGCGCCCCGGGATGCGCAGCGGCTGGCGTTTCCTCTCTCCCACGTCCTCACCGCACGCGTCCCGGGCCCCTCTCATGATGATGCCCATCGCGGCTAAATGGTTGCTGCTGCAACGTTTTTTCCGATGGCCGGCATTTGACAGGCACTGAATATCCCGTTAATTCCTATTTTGCGCACCGCAACAACCGTCGTCCGCTTCACCTCGTGATGTCGATACCGGTGCCGTCCCCGCCAACCGGAGTTCCGTCCCGATGACCAGCAAGACCAGCCTGATCGCCGCCGCCGTCGCTGTCGCACTCGGTGGCTCTCCGTTCCTCGCCGCCGCCCAGCAGAGCGGTACTGCCGCCAACACACTGGACACCGTGATCGTCACCGGTACCCGCGTGGCCGACCGCACGGTCGCCGAATCGCAGTCCCCGATCGACATCATCACCCCCGAGGTTCTGCAGTCCACCGGCACCAGCGAACTGGCCACCGCGCTGTCGCGTGCCCTGCCCTCGCTGAACTTCCCGCGCCCGGCCCTGACCGACGGCACCAGCGGCGTGCGACCGGCGCAGCTGCGTGGCCTGTCACCGGACCAGGTGCTGGTGCTGGTCAACGGGAAGCGCCGCCACACCTCCGCCATGATCAACGTCAACGGCAGCATCGGCCGCGGCTCGTCGGCGGTGGACATCAATGCGATTCCGATCGCCGCCATCGAGCGCGTTGAAGTGCTGCGCGACGGCGCTTCGGCGCAGTACGGCTCGGACGCCATCGCCGGCGTCATCAACATCGTGCTCAAGGGCAGCGGCAGCGGCGGCAGCCTGGCCGTCGACTACGGCCAGTATTCGGCCGGCGATGGCAACAAGTACCAGCTCTCCGGCGATACCGGCGTGGAGTTCGGCAGCGGCCGTGGCCGCCTGCACGTGGCCGGGCAGATCAGCCAGCAGGATGAAAGCAACCGCGCCGGTCCTTACCAGGGCAGCACACCGAACACCGGCAATTTCCCTGGCATCGGCGAGACGACCTTCGTGGTCGGCGATCCGCGCGTGGATGCGACCGCCGCCTCGGCCAACGCCAGCTTCGACTTCAGCGACCGCGTTACCGGCTACGCCAGCGCGTTGCTCAGCAACCGCGACATCACCTCGTTCGCGTTCTACCGCTCGCGCAACCACAGTGGGCAGGGCGCCCTGCTGGCCCAGATCTATCCCGACGGCTTCGTGCCGCAGATCAACCAGTACTCCAAGGACCGCTCGCTGGTGGCCGGCGTCAAGGGCAGCACCGACAGCGGCTGGACCTGGGACCTGAGCCTGAACCACGGCGAGAACACCCTGGATTTCCACACCCGCAACACCATCAACTACAGCCTGGGTACGGCCAGCCCGAGCTCGTTCTACGACGGCACGTTGAAGTACCAGCAGGACATCTTCAATGCCGACCTGACCAAGTCGCTGGACTGGGGCCTGGCCTATCCGGTGACGCTGTCCTTCGGTGGTGAGTACCGCAAGGAGAAGTGGGACCAGAACCCGGGCGAGCTGAATTCGTACACCGGCAGCGGCGCACAGGGCTTCGCCGGCTTCACCCCGACCAATGAAGTGCATACCGACCGCCACAACTATGCGGTCTACGCCGGCCTGGAAGCGGACCTGACCGAGAAGTTCTCCGCCGGCCTCACCGGGCGCTACGAAGACTATTCGGACTTCGGTGACCGCTTCTCCGGCAAGCTTTCGGCACGCTACGCGTTCACCGACAAGGTCGCGCTGCGGGCCACCGCGTCCAGTGGCTTCCGCGCGCCATCGCTGGGCCAGCAGGGCTACCAGGCGGTGACCAGCACCATCATCAACGGTGACTTCTTCGAACGCGGCACTTTCCCCACCACCAGCCCGGCCGCACAGGCGCTGGGCGCCTCGCCACTGAAGGCCGAGACCTCCACCAGCTACAGCCTGGGCCTGGTGCTGCAGCCGGTGGACCGCCTGTACGTGACCATCGATGCGTACCAGATCGACATTGACGATCGCATCGCCCTGTCCTCCAATATCACCACCACGCCGGCTGCCGCCGCGCTGCTGGGCGGGCTGGGCCTGCCGCAGGTGACGGCCTTCTCGTACTTCACCAATGCACTGGACACGCGCACGCGGGGCGTGGACTTCGTCTCCAGCTATACCGTGCCCTTCAGTGCCAGCAGCCTGGAGCTGACGGCGGCCTACAGCTACAACGAAACCGAAGTGAAGCGGGTGAACGGGTCTCCGTCGGTGTTCCCGACGCTGGGTATCTCGCAGTCGCTGATCGGCCGCGATGAGATCGGCCGCATCGAGGACAGCTATCCGCGCGACAAGGCGATCCTCAGCGGCACCTGGCGCTCGGATCATTGGGAGCTGGGCCTGGCGGCCACACGCTACGGCAAGTTCACCGTGCGCAATTCGGCCACCGCGCTGCGTGACCAGACCTACGGTGATGCCTGGGTAGTGGATGCCTCGGCCAGCTACAAGCCGAGCAGCAACTGGACCCTGACCGTCGGTGCGGACAATCTGCTGGACAAGTATCCGGACCGGACGGCGGACCTGCAGAACTCGACCTTCGGCATGCTGCCGTACAGCAACTACTCGCCGTTCGGCTTCAACGGCGCGTATGTGTACGGGCGTATCCGGTACACCTGGTAAGCGGCACCGGTAACGCCGGGCCGCGCCCGGCGGCGCTCGCGTCTCGCACCCGCTGACCTACCGCGGCGGGTGTTCTGTTTTGTGCTGCGGGCAGATCAGTCGCACGGCTGGCAATTGGTCCTGCGACGACCTCGTGCAATCACACGGACAGACTCAAGACAATTGTCCAGACTGTCAAAATTCACGTTTACTTGAAATCCAGGGAGCGACCAGCTCGCGCTGCCAAACGTTCCCTCATCGCGCCATCGACTGGCTCGTTCACCAATGCGTTCTTCGAGAATGGACGGCGGATCATCGAATTGAAGACCGAATGGCAACGGTCCAGCCCAGGCTCTTGAGTTTCCCAGTCGATCGCGGATGAAACTTATGCCGGTGCATACCGGGTGGCCACCGGGCACGCCTCGCTTACTGTCGAAGTAAAGGATGAAGCCATGCTCGTCGGCTCTGTCAACGACCTCCCTGCTCGCCTCCGCCATCAGACTCGCAAGACCAAATTCCCGGAACACAGCCTGGAAATCGGCACCTCCGGTCGATCTCCCGAGGATATCGAGCACCTGCTCCGCTGAGGGGAACGCGTGCATCGCCGGCGCGTGGGCCAGCAATGGCATGGGAATTCCCACGCTGATATCAACGATCCCAGGCTCTCGTGCCTGTTCGACGCACTCCGGTTGATAGGTCAAACGGATGCGGTGGTCAGGCAACCACCAAGCGTCGCGCCTGCCGGCATGCAGTCTACTCCCCCACCCTGCCGTAGCCAGTCTGGCGCGCGCCGTAGCCCTGTCGTCATCCCACTTTAGGCCAAAGGGCAGGACACCCTCATAGCGACGCATGACGTCTGGAATTCCTGAGGTCACAGCGACATTGGTGAAAACAAGCACTCCGCTTTTCCCGTGCGATGCTACAGATCGTCCATTCCAGTAATTTCGTTCGCTGAAAGAGAACAGCACGCCCTGGCCGCTCGCACGCAGGACGGCCTCATAAGGACTTCTGGCGGGACGGGTCAACTCTGGTCTTCGCCTGACGCCCAGCGATTGAAGCATCGTCGTGACGGCTGGATCAGCAGCGCTTCTGCCAAAGAGGGCCGTTATCGCCTGGAGTTCCATTTCATTCATTCCTCTGGCGGCAGCCGTAGGCTGACGCAACGCACTCCCCTTTCACCGTCGTAGTCGACAGCCAGCTCCAGCTTTTCGAGCGTCCATGCGTCGACATTGCCAGTTGCCGTCCCGCAGCATCATCCACTCAGATCCGGTGACCACTGACGCCCAAGCGGTAATCATCCAGATCCCGGAGCTGGATTCCGTTCCTGGAGAACATGATTTCGAGCTCCTGCAATTCTGAATCTCTACCGATCACAGCGATGAATTCTTCAACCGTTGGATGACTCACAAAGATCTCGTTGTCCACTTGAGCGGTAAGCCGCCACGACCTGCCTACGGATGGCGATCGATACGTTTGATAGGAACGCTCAACGAGATGCAGCGAATCGAATCATCGGGACCAGAAAAATCAACTGCGAGCTCCAAGCCACCGACGCACCAGACATCTACCTCACCATCAAATCCCATTTCAACAGCATCCCCTGCATTCAGCGCATCGAGCCGCCCCCTTACATGTCGGCGCAGCATGGAAAAGCTCAGTGCGCAGGGCAACGGGCCAGAGTAGGCAAGCTCTTCCTTCTTGTTCTTCTTACTCTTTCTCGGCCCCCAGAACGCTGCGCTCGTCAGTACCCAGGGCCCATCGTCCAGGTCATGGTACGGAATGTCCGCCAGCAGGCCGATATCCTTGAATTCCAACTGCAGCGTATTTTCCTCGTCAGTCCAGAACCGCATTCCCGCCAGCTTCAACGGATAGTGGCGAAGGTCGCGCTCACCGATTTCCAGTTCAAGGAGCAAGCGGGCCAGGGGCGCCGAGCTCGTGTCTTGACCTATCGCCTGCATTACTACGTCAATGTCGGGAAGCTTCATGTGGTTGTTCACTGGTCTGAAGAGAGCAGGCCCCACTGGTTGGTCAGCAGAACGGAGGAGCGAGCACATGGTGACGCGTGCCGGTTTCGGGGAAACCCGCCAGATCGCAAACTTCACCCCCTTCGCCTGCGCCTTCCGTCCAACCACCGGTGCTTGGATGCCGTCGCATCGACTGGAAGACCTTGTGGCACAGGGCCAGGGGCCCTGCAAAGACGTCGCCACGTGTCGAACCCATCCCCGTTCCCGTGCTTGTATCGGCTGGCGTCGGCTTGGCTCAGGTTCATGGTTCAGAGCAACTGGCCGCCCCACACAGGGCCGATCCCGACAGCGCCCCTCGACCGGCCCGCACACGCCAGCTCGGACGCCGACCACTGACGGCTCCCCTTACGCAACGATCCGATACGCTGGAGGGGTTTGCCGTATGTGGCCTCATCGGTGAAAATCGGGACATCCCCCTCCCCGAACCCTGCGAGTGCCGATGCACCATGACACCGACCTGATCAACATCGTCGCCGTTGGCCTGGGGCTCGCCTTCATCTTCGGCGCGCTGGCCAACAAGCTGCGCTTGTCTCCCCTGGTCGGGTATCTGGTTGCTGGCATCTGCGTGGGGCCATTCACCCCGGGGTTCGTCGCCGACCAGGCGCTGGCCAACCAGCTGGCCGAACTGGGCGTGATGCTGCTGATGTTCGGCGTCGGCCTGCACTTCTCGCTGAAGGACCTGATGGCGGTCAAGGCCATCGCCATCCCGGGTGCCATCGGCCAGATCGCAGTGGCTACCCTGCTCGGCTGGGGCGTGGCGTGGTTGATGGGCTGGCCGACACTGCATGGGGTGATCTTCGGCTTCTCGCTGGCCACCGCCAGTACCGTGGTCCTGCTGCGGGCGATGGAAGAGCGCCGCCTGCTGGAGACCATGCGCGGCAAGATCGCAGTAGGCTGGCTGATCGTGGAGGATCTGGCCTGCGTACTGGCACTGGTGATGATGCCGGTGCTCGCCGGCGTGTTCGGCCCCGATGCGGCCAAGGAAACCCACACCGTCGGCAGCGTGCTGGCCGATCTGGGCTGGACGTTCGTGCAGCTTGGCCTGTTCGTGGCCGTGATGCTGGTGGTCGGTCGGCGGGTCATTCCCTGGATCCTCGAACGCATCGCCGGCACCGGCTCGCGCGAGCTGTTCACCCTGTCAGTGCTGGCGATCGCACTGGGCGTGGCCTTCGGTTCGGCCATGCTGTTCGGCGTGTCCTTCGCGCTGGGCGCGTTCTTCGCCGGGATGCTGCTCAACGAATCGGAACTGAGCCACAAGGCGGCGCATGATTCGCTGCCGCTGCGCGATGCGTTCGCGGTGCTGTTCTTCGTTTCGGTGGGCATGCTGTTCGACCCCAACATCGTCGTGCAGCATCCGTGGCAGGTACTGGCCACGGTGCTGATCATCATGTTCGGCAAGTCCGCCGCCGCCTTCTTCATTGTGCGTGCGTTCGGCCACCCGAGCAGCACCGCGCTGACCATCTCGGCCAGCCTGGCGCAGATCGGTGAGTTCGCCTTCATCATCGCCGGCCTCGGTGTCTCGCTGCAGATCCTGCCGAAGGAAGGACAGTCGCTGGTGCTGGCCGGTGCACTGGTGTCGATCATGCTCAACCCGCTGGTGTTCGGCCTGCTCGACCGCTGGCAGGCGAAGCAGGAGCAGCTGCCGCAGGCGCCGGAGCCGGAAGAAGCCACCGGGCCCTCGCGCGACCTGCATGACCACGCTATCGTGATCGGCTACGGCCGGGTTGGCAGCGAGCTGGCGCAGGTGCTGCGCGACCGCGGCGTACCGGTGCTGGTGATCGATGACAACAAGGACCATGTCGAGCGTGCACATGCCAGTGGCCTCGCGGCGATCCGTGGCAGCGCCGCGGCCGACCGGGTGCTGGCCGAGGCCCACCCGGAGCGCGCCAAGATCGCCGTCCTGGCCATTCCGCAGCCATTGGAAGCCGGCGAAGCGCTGGCCAAACTGCGCGCGATCAATCCCGAGCTGACCCTGCTGGCACGGGCACACAGCGATGCTGAAGTGAAGCACCTGCTGGAACATGGCGCCGATGGCACGGTGATGGCCGAGCGCGAGCTGGCCTATTCGCTGGCGGAGATGATCATGTCCACCCCGCCCTACCGGAATCTCGGCCAGCACAGCATTCCGGTGGTGTGAGGCAGGGCGGACGGCGTAGCGCCGGGCCATGCCCGGCGGCTGCCATGAAAAATCCCCGGTCGACCCGCATCGACCGGGGATAGGTAACACCAGTGCCACGCCTTGGAGAGGCAGCTCCACCGTAGCGCATCGCGGCGGCGGTGGTGATCGCCACTGGCGATGACGACCAAGCGCCTGGCTATCAGGCGCCGGCCAGCGCCTGCTGCAGGTCGGCCTGCAGGTCGCCGATGTGCTCGATGCCGATCGACAGCCGCACCGTGTCTTCGCTGACCCCGGCGCGGGCCAGTTCATCGGCATCCAGCTGGCGGTGGGTGGTGGATGCCGGATGGGTGGCCAGCGACTTGGCGTCACCCAGGTTGACCAGCCGCGTGAACAGCTTCAGTGCGTCCAGGAAGCGGGCACCGGCCTCACGTCCGCCAGGAAGGCCAAAGGTCAGCACGCCTGAGCCCTGCCCACGCAGGTAACGCTGTGCGCCCGCATGCTCTGGGTCATCCGGCAGGCCGGCATAGCGCACCCACGCCACCTTGGGATGCTGCTTCAGATACTGCGCCACGGCCAGCGCGTTGGCGTTGATCCGTTCCATGCGCAGGGCCAGGGTCTCGATGCCCTGCAGGATGAGGAACGCATTGAACGGCGAAAGCGCCGCGCCGGTATTGCGCAGCGGCACCACCCGCGCACGGCCGATGTAGGCGGCCGGGCCGAGGGCGTCGGTGTAGACCACACCGTGATAGCTCGGGTCCGGCTGGTTGAGACGGGCGAAACGCTGTGGCTGCGCCGTCCAGTCGAAGCGGCCCGAATCGATGATCGCTCCCCCCAGACTGTTGCCATGGCCGCCGAGGTACTTGGTCAGCGAGTGCACCACGATATCCGCGCCATGCTCGAACGGGCGCAGCAGGAAAGGCGTGGCAACCGTGTTGTCGACAATCAAGGGCACGCCGGCGGCATGGGCGACTTCGGCAATCGCGGCGATGTCGGTGACATTCCCGCGTGGATTGCCGATCGACTCCACGAACACCGCCTTGGTACGGCTGTCGATGAGGGGAGCAAAGGCTGACGGATCGGCCGGGTCGGCGAACCGCGCCTGGATGCCGTACTGCGGCAGCGTATGCGCCAGCAGATTGAGGCTGCCGCCATACAGCGCACTGGCGGCGACGATGTTGTCGCCTGCTTCGGCGATGGTCTGGATCGCATAGGTGATCGCAGCCTGCCCGGATGCCAGCGCCAGCGCACCGATCCCGCCTTCCAGCGCGGCCAGACGTTGCTCCAGCACGTCGGTGGTGGGATTCATGATGCGGGTATAGATGTTGCCCTGCACCTTCAGATCGAACAGATCGGCGCCGTGCTGGGTGTCATCGAAGGCGTAGGCCACGGTCTGGTAGATGGGCACCGCCACTGCGCGCGTGGTCGGGTCGGGCCGGTAGCCGCCGTGCACGGCCAGGGTTTCCAGTTGCCACTGCGGATCACTCATCGCGTCAGGTTCCATCCGGGGAAACCTGCACGATAGGCGACCCCACCGCGCACGCTGAGAGCCGCTGGCGATGAGCCCGTAACCTGTGGTTATCAGGACCTGCCCGGCAGCCCGCAGGTTCCCGCCCCCATGGGCGGGAACCCGGCCGACATCAGGCCTTGGCGAACACCAGGTGACCGCCGTCGTTGCCGACCTCGATGGTGTCACCGTTGGCGAAGGCGCCCGACAGGATCTTCTGTGCCAGCGGATTCTCCAGCTGCGACTGGATCGCGCGCTTCAGCGGGCGTGCGCCGTATACCGGATCGAAGCCCACATTGCCCAGCAGGTCGAACGCGGCGTCGGACACCACCAGCTTCAGGCCGCGCTCGGCCAGCCGCTTCTCCAGCCCGCGCATCTGGATGCGCGCGATCTGCTTGATCTGCTGCTTGTCCAGCGGGTGAAACACCACGATATCGTCGAGGCGGTTGATGAACTCCGGACGGAAGTGCGCCTGCACCACCCCCATCACCGCGGCCTTCATCTGCATGTAGGCCTCCGGGCTGTCGTCACCGCTCATGTCCTGGATCTGGTGCGAGCCCAGGTTCGAGGTCATCACGATGACGGTATTGCGGAAGTCCACCGTGCGGCCCTGGCCATCGGTCAGGCGGCCATCGTCCAGCACCTGCAGCAGGATGTTGAACACGTCCGGATGCGCCTTCTCGACCTCGTCGAGCAGGATCAGCGAGTACGGACGGCGACGCACGGCTTCGGTCAGGTAGCCCCCTTCCTCATAGCCGACGTAGCCCGGAGGTGCACCGATCAGGCGGGCGACGCTGTGCTTCTCCATGAACTCGCTCATGTCGATGCGGATCATCGCGTCGGCGCTGTCGAACAGGAATTCGGCCAGGGACTTGCACAGTTCGGTCTTGCCGACGCCGGTCGGGCCCAGGAACAGGAACGAGCCGGCAGGCCGGTTCGGGTCGGACAGGCCCGCGCGTGAGCGACGCACCGCGTCAGACACCACCTTGATCGCCTCTTCCTGGCCGACCACGCGGTTGTGCAGCACCTCTTCCATCCGCAACAGCTTGTCGCGCTCTCCTTCGAGCATCTTGTTCACCGGGATGCCGGTCCAGCGCGACACGACCTCGGCGATCTCCTCATCGGTCACCCGGTCCTGCACCAGCTTGAAGTCCTTGTGCTCGGCTTCCTGGGCAGCCGCCAGCTGCTTTTCCAGTTGGGGCAGCAGCCCATACTGGATCTCGCTCATCCTGGCGAAATCCTGCCGGCGCTGCGCGGCTTCCAGCTCCAGCTTGGCCTGCTCCACCTGCTCCTTGATCTTCGTTGCGCCCTGCAGCGCGGCCTTCTCCGACTTCCAGATTTCATTGAGGTCGGAGAATTCGCGCTCCAGCACCTCGATGTCATTCTCCAGATCGGCAAGGCGCTGCCGCGAGGCATCGTCCTTCTCCTTCTTCAGCATTTCGCGCTGGATCTTCAGCTGGATCACGCGCCGCTCCAGCCGATCCAGTTCCTCGGGCTTGGAGTCGATCTCCATGCGCAGGCGCGAGGCGGCTTCGTCCATCAGATCGATGGCCTTGTCCGGCAGCTGGCGGTCGGTGATGTAGCGGTTGGACAGCGTGGCCGCAGCAACGATCGCCGGGTCGGTGATCTCAACGCCGTGGTGCAGGGCGTACTTCTCCTTCAGCCCACGCAGGATGGCAATGGTGTCCTCCACCGAAGGCTCGCCCACGAATACCTTCTGGAAGCGGCGTTCCAGTGCGGCATCCTTCTCGATGTACTTGCGGTACTCGTCCAGCGTGGTGGCACCGATGCAGTGCAGCTCGCCGCGCGCCAGCGCCGGCTTCAGCATGTTGCCGGCGTCCATCGCACCGTCAGCCTTGCCGGCCCCGACCATGGTGTGCAGCTCATCGATGAACAGGATGATCTGCCCTTCGTTCTTGGCCAGGTCGTTCAATACGCCCTTCAGTCGCTCCTCGAATTCACCGCGGAACTTGGCGCCGGCGATCAACGCGCCCATGTCCAGTGACAGCACGCGCTTGCCGCGCAGGCCCTCAGGCACTTCGTCGTTGATGATGCGCTGGGCCAGCCCTTCCACGATCGCGGTCTTGCCCACGCCGGGTTCCCCGATCAGCACGGGGTTGTTCTTGGTCCGGCGCTGCAGTACCTGGATGGTGCGGCGGATTTCCTCGTCACGGCCGATCACCGGGTCCAGCTTGCCGCTCTCGGCGCGCGCGGTCAGGTCGATGGTGTACTTCTCCAGCGCCTGGCGCTGCTCTTCGGCGTTCTCCGACTGCACGTTCTCGCCGCCGCGCAGCTTGTCGATCGCCGACTGCAGGCGCGCCTTGTCGGCACCGGCGGCGCGCAGCGCCATGCCGAGCGTGCCGCCATCCTCCAGCGCCGCCAGCACGAACCACTCGCTGGCGATGAAGGCATCGCCGTGCTGCTGGGCCAGCTTGTCGGTGTGGTTGAGCAGGCGGTTGAGATCATTGCCGATCGACAGGTTGCCGGCCTGCCCGGACACCTTCGGCAGCGCGTCCAGCGCCTCGTCCAGGCGCTCGCGCAGCACCGGTACATTGACACCGGCCTGCGCCAGCAGCGGGCGCGTGCTGCCGCCCTGCTGGTCCAGCAGTGCGCTGAACACGTGGACCGGTTCGATGATGCTGTTGTCGCGGCCCACGGCCAACGACTGCGCGTCCGCCAGCGCCTGCTGGAAACGCGAGGTGAGCTTGTCCATCCGCATTGCGAATCCTCATCGGTCGTCAGTGCCGGCCCGTGCCGGCGATGCTGGAAAGATGCGGTTGCACCACCCGGTTTCAAGGGTGGCTGCGACTGCACCCCGGGGCCAGTCAGCCTGGGGCCAGCATGCCGGAACGGGTGTGGTCGGCGCGTTGATCCGGATCAGTACGCATGGCGGGCCGCGCCCGCGATCGCTCAGCGCGCGATCGCGCCGCGGATCGCCCGGAGCTGCTGCTTGACCGCCCGCGATTGCGCCACACCCATGCGCAGCAGGGCCTTCTGGCCAATCGAGCGCGCCTGCAGATCCGGATCCACGAAGCGGTAGCGGCCCCGTTCATCGCGTTGAACGAGGGGCGCCTGCTGCGGCTCCGGGGTCTCCAGCAGATGGTCGATCACCGCCACCAGGCGATCATTGAAGTAGCCCTCTGGCCGCCCAAGATCGACATAGGCCTGCTGGATCAACGGGTAGAAGCGCTTGTACGCCGTAGCCGTTGCCGCCGGGTCCAGCGCGGTGAATGCCTGCACATAGGGCGCATAGCGCGCGGCGTTGCTGGCGGCGATGCGTTCCCCGCCCTCGCCCGGCTCGACCTGCAGGCTCCCCGGCAGAGGCCGCGCGGCCAATGCGGTCGGCGGAACACTGGGCTTGTCCAGATTGTCGACCTGGGTCACCAGGCGCTGGATCAGGTGATCGCGCAGCAGCAGGGTGAGCGGCCCCTCCCCCTGGAACAGCTGGCTCAATGCGCTCCAGGCCACGATATCGCTGTCGGCCAGTTTCGGCAGCGCGGGATCGGCCGCGGCTTCGGTGTCCAGCGGATGCTGGATGGCGGGCGGCGCCGGTGCGGTTTCTGCGGCCGCCTTCGGTTGTGGCGGTGCGCCAGCACTGGCGGGGGGCGACTGCACCGGCACCGGGACACCGTCCGCCAGGCTCTTGAGCTGATCGCGGAACAGCCAACCGCCCGCGCCACCGATCACCACCACACCCAGCACCCAGGGCCATACCGCCTTTCCACTCTGCATGATGCAGTCCCTCGTTTTCCATCTGCATGGACAAGGTGTGACCCTCTCGATTCCCGAGGGTTCCCCGCGTGTTCCGCTGCCGTTGGGGTTGGCGCCGCACGCAGGGCACACTCACGCCTGCTTTGCGCGCGCTGCGCGAGGCTGTGCACCTTGTCGTGGAGAGACCGTGTCATGCACTACGCGTTGTACTACTGGACCGGCATCCAGGGACGTGGCGAATTCGTACGATTGGCCTTGGAAGACGCTGGCGCCGACTACATCGACATGGCGCGGATACATGGCGACGCCGTGATGCAGCCCTTTCTCGATGGCCACAGTGAGGGCGCGCAACCGTTCGCTCCCCCGTTCCTCAAGGCGGGGCGACAGGTCATCGCGCAGGTCGCAGCGATCCTGGATTTTCTCGGCCCGACCCTGGATCTGGTGCCGCAGGCCGCGGCGCGGCGCATGCAGGCGCTGCAGTTGCAGCTGACCATTGCCGACCTGGTGGCTGAAGTACACGACACCCACCATCCGATTGCCGCGTCGAAGTACTACGAGGAACAGAAGACCGAAGCCAACGCACGTGCGGCGTCATTGCGCAGCGAGCGGCTGCCGAAGTTCCTCGGCTATTTCGAGCAGGTGCTGGCGGCCAACGGTGGCCGCCATGCACTGCGCGAGCACTCCTACGTGGATCTGTCGCTGTTCCAGCTGATGAGCGGGCTGGACTACATGTTCCCGCGCCGGATGCAGGCACTCACGCCGCGCCTGCCCCTGCTGCGGGCACTGCAGGAGCGGGTGGCGAAGCGACCGAACATCGCTGCCTATCTCGCGTCGGAGCGGCGATTGGCGTTCAACACCAACGGCATCTTCCGCCACTACCCCGAGCTGGACGGAGAGCGGTAGCGCCGGGCCATGCCCGGCGTTCCCGGTCAATGATCGGCGCGATCACCCAGCGGCTTCACCGCCTGCTTCTGCAGCGACAACAGCCCCAGCAGCAGTGCCAGCGCCACGTAAGCCCCCGCAAACTGCCAGCTGATGGTACGCGCCAGGCCTTCAAGGTCCCACGGCAGATAGATGCCGCCGCGCGGATCCACCGAGTGGATCAGGCCGAACAGGGTCAGCACAGCCGCCACCAGCAGGAAGCCGCAGGCGCGGCGCAGACGGCCGTCAACCATCGCGGCCACGGCGGAAATCCACAGCATCGAGGTGATGATGAAGCCGTTGCCCAGAGTGAAGATCACCGCCAGTTCCGGCAGGCCGTGTCCATCGAGCTTGGTCAGCAGCTGCGGCAGCTGGTCCGGTGCGATCCAGCCCGGCGCCTTGATCGCCAGCAGGTAGGCCACCGAAGGCAGGAAGCCGAACACCATCGCTCCGGCGTGCTGTCGCGGTGTGGCCTGGAAGGCCTGGGTGGTGATGTCGATGGCGACGTACACGATGATCGGCGCCAGCACCGCCAGCGGCAGCCACTGCACCAGCCCGGAAATGATGCCCAGCATGCCGCCGATGCCGACGAACAGGCCCGTCAGCAGCGTGTACCCGCTGCGTGCGCCCATGTGCTTGTATGCAGGCTGGCCGATGTAGGGGGTGGTCTGCGCGACACCGCCGCAGACACCGGCCACCAGCGTGGCCACCGCTTCCACCAGCAGGATATCGCGGGTGCGGTAATCATCCCCGGCCGCGCGCGCGCTCTCGGACACGTTGATGCCACCGACCACCATCAGCAGGCCGAACGGCAACAGCAGCGGCAGGTAGGTCATTGCCGTGGGCAGGCCGTCCAGGAAGCCCAGCGTCGGCAGCGGCAGCACCACCTGCGGCGGCGTCCACGCCGGCACGTGGAAGCCGGGGGCCCCCAGTCCCGCCAGACCGAGGCCGTAGTACAGGACGGTGCCGAACACGAACGCCAGCAGCACACCCGGGCCACGCACCGGCAGCCGGCCCTTGGCGATCAGCACATACAGCAGCAGGCCCAACGTGGTGAAGCCGACCAGTGGCGAACGCAGGGTTTCCAGCAACGGCAGCAGGCCCATCAGTACCAGCGCGATGCCGGCGATGGAGCCGAGCAACGCTGCACGCGGCAGCGCGCGGGTGACGGCTTCGCCGAAGAAGGAGAGCACCAGCTTGAGCGCGCCCATGATGACCAGCGCCGCCATGCCCAGCTGCCAGGTCGCAATGCCGGCGGCATGCGGGTCCATGCCCTGCTGCTTGAACGCGACGAACGCCGGACCGAGCACCAGCAACGCCATGCCGATGCTGGTAGGCGCATCCAGCCCCAGCGGCATCGCCGTGACGTCATCACGCCCTGTGCGTGCCGCCAACCGGCGCGCCATCAACGTGTACAGCAGATTGCCGATCAGCACGCCGAAGGCGGTACCGGGAAACATGCGGCCGAACACCACGTCGGCGGGAAACTGGAAGATGCCGACCAACGCCATGGCGATGAAGCCGAGGATGGAGAGGTTGTCGACGACCAGGCCGAAGAAGCCATTGAAGTCACCGGCGACGAACCAGCGACGCGGTGCGGCGGAAGCGGGAGCGGACATGGAAGGGGCGATGGGGGTGGGGAGCGCCGATGGTAGGCCCAGCGGGGCCGGCGCGCCAATTCCACGGTGGAATGATGGGTTCCAGCCAACGGCGGGGCCCCTCGTGGCCGGGCGCAAATCGCAGATCCCGGGCTGGCCCGTGCGGGTGGGCGTCGCGGGGGACGCCGTGAACCCATCCCTGGGGGCTTGGCGGCGGCATCCATGCCGCGGACACCCCCGCGACGCCCACCCGCCCGGCCCCTGACAGTTTCCCGCGTGTGCCAGCCACGGAAGAGAATCAAAAGATCAAAAGCAAAGGCAGGCTCTCGTTGTAGCGCCGAGCGCATGCTCGGCTGCCATACGCGAAGCCTCTGAGCCGAGCATGGCTCGGCTACAGAAGATCATCCCGATCACTCCTTCGTTCATCCACGCATGGCGTGGTTCTACCGTGTCGACCAAGGTCGACACCCATCAGGCAACAGCCATGCCATTCCGACAGATCACAGGAATCTGTCGAAGGCGGGGTGGGTCCGGTTGCGGGGGTGTCCGCGGCATGGATGCCGCGGCCAAGCCCCCAAGGACGGGTTTACGGCGTCCCCCGCAACCGGACCCACCCCGCCATCCCTCAGGAAACCAGCTTCTGCTCTGGCTCTGGCTCTGGCTCTGGCTCTGGCGCGTAGCGGGTGCAGGGCGCAGCCCTGCATCGCCCCCCCCTCACTTCTTCAGGAAGTTGTCCACCAGCAGATGCTTCACGTCGTCGAAGCGGCCATTCAACACCGCCTTGGCCGCATACAGGGCCGTACCCGCCACCTGTTTGGCCTCGATCTGCGGCGGCATCACCAGCTCCGCCCGGCTGGTATGCACGTCCAGCAATGCCGGACCGCGCTGGGCGAGGAAGTCCTGTACGGCCTCCTCCAGGTCCTCGCTGCGGGTGACCGTGCGGCCATGGAAACCGATCACCTCGGCCAGACGGCCGAAATCCGGATTCTTCAGATCGGTGTAGTTGTCCAGCAGCCCTTCCACCTTCTGCTCCAGCTCCACGAAGTTCAACGAACCGTTGTTGAACACCACCACCTTGATCGGCAGCTTCTCCTGCACGGCGGTCAGCAAATCGCCCAGCAGCATCGCCAGGCCGCCATCGCCCGACAGCGAGATCACCTGCCGGCCCGGGAACGCCTTCTGCAGGCCCAGCGCCTGCGGCATCGCATTGGCCATCGTCCCGTGCAGGAGACTGGTAAGCGTGCGGCGACGGCCATTGACGCGGATATGCCGCAGCACCCACACCATCGGCGAGCCACCGTCGGCGGTGAACAACGCATCGTCGCTGGCGTATTTCGACAGCAGCGCGGTCAGGTGCTGCGGATGGATCAGTTCGCCCTCGCCCGGCTGCTCCTCCTGCTCACGCTTGGCCAGCGCCTTGTCGCGACGCTCGATGCACTCGTCGAGGAACGTGCTGTCCTCGCGGGGTGGCAGCATCGGCAGCAGTGCATCCAGCGTCGGTGCGATGTCACCCACCACGCCCAGGTTCACCGGATGGCGGCGACCGAGATGGCTGCCATCGCGATCGACCTGGATGATCGTCGCCTTGTCCGGATAGAACTGCCCCCAGGCAAAATCGGCGCCGAGCAGCAGCAGCGTGTCGCACTCCATCAGGGTGTGGAACCCGGATTCGATGCCGAAGATGCCGGTCATGCCCATGTTGTACGGGTTGTCCGGCTCGACGAAGTCCTTGGCACGCGAGGTGTGCGCGATCGGGGCCTGCAGGCGCCGGGCCAGTTCCAGAAGCTGCGCATGGGCGCCCTGGCAACCGGCACCGGCATAGATGCCGATGCGCTTGCCCTGCCCCAGCAACTCGGCGATGCGCTGCAGCTCGCCATCCGACGGGCGCAGCACCGGCTGGGCGTAGTGCACCGAGAACGGCACATCGTGCTTCACCTCGGCCTGGCTGATGTCGGCCGGCAGGATCACCACCGCCACGCCGCGGCGGCTGATCGCCGCCTGGCAGGCCAGGGCGACCACGCGTCGTGCCTGCGCCGGGCTGTGCACCTGTTCGCAGAACACCGTGCAGCTGCCATAGACCGCCTTGAAATCCACTTCCTGGGGGAATTCCATGCCCAGTTCGCTGGTCACCACCTGGCTGGCGATCAGCACCATCGGTGCGCGGTTGCGGTTGCTTTCAAAGATGCCATTGATGAAATGCAGGCCGCCGGGACCGCAGGAGCCGGCACAGGCCGTCAGCTCGCCGCTCACCAGCGAATCGGCGCCGGCGGCGAAGGCGGCCACCTCTTCGTGGCGCACATGTACCCATTCGATTTCGCTGCGATGCAGTGCATCGGTGACGTGGTTCAACGTGTCGCCGACGATGCCATAACAGCGGCGGACACCCGCCTGCTGCAGGGTATCGACAACGATCTCGGCAACGCGCTTGCTCATCGGATGCATCCTCGAACGGGGGAACGTCCGAGGCTAGACCCGACGAAGTGATGCCTCCGTGGGCAAGCCACGCATCGCCTCGACAGGCAAACTGCAGAGCGATATCGGGTCAATCGTTGACGTTGATCCAGCCCACCACCGCGCCGCTCTTCGGGTTGCGATACCGCACCTTCAGCCAACCCTCGTGTTCATCCAGCAGTTCCACGCGGTCGCCCTGCAGCAGGTAACGCTGGGTGCTGGGCGCACCGGGCCGGTCGAACAGGAACAGGCGCGCCGGCACCACGGTGGCCTGCTGGCTGCGCAGCGGGCCGTCGGGCGGTGCGCCCAGGCCATCAGCGATCGCGCTCTCCAGCACACGACCGGTGGGATCAAAGGTGCGCCAGACCGCCGACGGGCCCTGCTCGTCGGCCGGCACCCACCGCAGTGCGGCGTTCAGGGTATCGCCCAGCATCAAGACGCGCTCGGCGCGATACAGATAGAGTTTCGCGCCTGCAAACCGGTACTGGTCCGTGTACCACATCGGGCCGCTGCGGCAGCTGCTGGTCAACGTGCGCGTGGCGGCATCAACGGTGAGCCCCATCAGGCCGCCGCAGTTGTCACGCCCATGGGTTTCGGCCTGCAGCGCGCGGAAACCACCGCTGGTCGGATCGTAGCGATACACCGCCACCGCTTCATTGACCATGCCGACCGACGCCCGCGCAACCAGCTCCGGGCGCCCATCGAAATCAACATCCTCGGCTGACAACCGCGAATTGCCGTCGACGTCCGGGGCACCCGGCAGGCTCAGCCGCTTGCCAGAGGGCAGCAGCTGCACGGCAATGCTGCCGTCCTCCGCCACCTCAGCCTGCACGCCAATGCCAGGTGCCGCCTCGAAGCGCAGCGACGCATCGCTGTCAGCAGCGTGCGCCAGCGGTACCAGCAGGCCCGCCAGCAGGCCAATCACGGTGTCCCTGTGTCTCATCGTCTTTCCCTGCGACGCCAGGGCGGCGCCTCCCGGTCAGAACGATACGTCAACGGCCTGTCGCGACCACAGCACCGACTGGTGCCCGGTCTGCTGCTTCCACGCCAGGCGGATGGCTTCGATGTCGGCACGACGCTGCGGGCTGTCTTCGTGCAGCACCACCAGTACCTTGGTGCGCAGGCGGTTCGGCGCAGCATCACCCCGGAACAGCCACTGGCCGTAGGCATCGAACACGGTCAGGCCATCGGGGAAGCGCGGGGTCACTTCCTTGTCCAGGAACGTCCGCCACTGCGCCTCGCTGATGGTGTCGGCCTGCGGTCGGTTGCCGGCGCCCTGCTCCTCGCCCACCCCGAAGTACAGCTCGCTGCGCACCCAGCCCTGGCCAGCGGACGGGCGTGCGGCATCCCCCTTCAGTTCAGCGGTCGCGGCCGTAGCGTAGGCGCTGGGCGCCTGCGAGGAGAGGCTGGCGCAGCCACTGGCGGCAAGCAGAACAGCGAAGGCAAGGCCAAGGTGTTTCATCGGTACAGCTCCGGGGAAGGGGGACAGTGCGAGCCGGCAGCGTACAGCGCCACCGGCCCGGCGTGCTGATGCCAACAGGGCATCAGCTCATGCCGGACCGGCAGGGGCTTGCATCAGCACCGGTCATCACGCGAAGATAATATATCGCTTCATCCGGATGGATGTAAGTGAAACTATCTCCCCCCTTCCCCGTCGTCGTTGTTGCTGGAGCCCCCATGTCCGCCCGCCTGCCCGCGTCGCCGCTCGGCCTCGCCATTGCCCTTGCGCTCTCCCCCATCGCCCCGGCCCTGGCCCAGGACGCCACCAACCTCGACACCGTGATCGTCACCGGCACCCGTGCCGCCGACCGCACGGTGCTCGAATCCACCTCGCCGGTGGATGTGCTTACCGCCGAGGACATCCGCAAGGCCGGCGTGGTCAACGGCGAACTCGGCAGTGCGCTGCAGGCGCTGTTGCCGTCGTTCAACTTCCCGCGCCAGTCCAATTCCGGTGGCGCCGACCACGTCCGCGCCGCGCAGCTGCGCGGCCTGTCGCCGGATCAGGTACTGGTGCTGATCAACGGCAAGCGCCGCCACCACACCGCCCTGGTCAACACCGACAGCAAGATCGGCAAGGGCACCACGCCGGTCGACTTCAATGCCATCCCTGTCAGCGCGATCAAGCGCATCGAAGTGCTTCGCGACGGTGCCGGCGCGCTGTATGGCTCCGACGCCGTGGCAGGTGTCATCAATGTGATCCTCGACAATGGTGGCGACGGCGGCGAGATCGAAGCCAGCTACGGTGCAAATCACACCGATCTGAAGCCGATCGGCCGCACCCTTACCGATGGGCAGGCCGGCAACATCAGCGCCAAAGTGGGCACCTCGCTGGGTGAGGACGGTGGCTTCCTGCGCGTCGGCCTGGAGTACAAGCACCGCAACGGGACCAACCGCGCCGGCTTCGACCAGATTCCACCGTGGGACCAGACCCCGGACAACCTGGCACTGCAGGGCAAGCGCAACTACGTGCTGGGCGATGGTGAGAGCAAGGACATCAACCTGTGGCTCAACACTGAAATCCCGGTCGGCCAGACCTCCACCTTCTACGCGTTCGGTACCTTCAACCAGCGCGATACCGAAGGCGCGAACTATTTCCGCTACCCGGACGGCGAGGCCAACTGGAAGGAGGTCTATCCGAACGGTTACCGGCCGGTCTCCGAAGGCGAGAACCGCGACGTGCAGGCGGTCGCCGGTGTGCGCGGCCAATGGGGTGAGTGGAGCTACGACGGCAGCCTGGACCATGGCCAGAACGATTTCACCTATCGCCTGCGTGATTCGCTCAACGCCTCATTGGGTCCGGCCAGCCCGACACGCTTCAAGACGGCTGATTATGAGTACGCTCAGACCGTCGGCAACCTGGACCTGAGCCGTGTGTTCACCCAGAGCGACAGCATCAGCCATACGCTGGGCCTGGGCGCGGAAGCGCGCCGTGAGCGCTACCAGACCCGTCCCGGCGACCCCGCCAGCTATGCGGCCGGCCCGTTTACCGACCGTCCCACCGGCTCGCAGGCCGGCGGCGGCCTCACGCCGCAGGATGCCGCCACCCTGTCGCGCGACGTGGCCAGCGCCTATGCCAGCCTGTCCAGCCAGTTCGGCGATCACTTCTCCAGCGACCTGGCTGCGCGCTACGAGCACAGCGATGATTTCGGCGGCGAACTGACCGGCAAGCTCGGCCTGCGTTACCAGTTCACCCCGGCCTTCGCCCTGCGTGGCGCGATCTCCAACAACTTCCGCGCCCCGTCGCTGGCACAGATCGGCTACGAGTCGACCTCCACTGGCTACAACGCCGGCGGCCAGCTGGTGCAGGGCCGGCTGCTGTCGGTCAACAATCCGATTGCCCGCGGCCTGGGCGCGCAGGACCTCAAGCCCGAAAAGTCGATCAACACGTCGCTGGGCTTCACCAGCCGCATCGGCGAGCACTTCGACCTGTCGCTGGACTTCTTCCAGATCGACATCGATGACCGCATCGCGCTGTCCGAAAGCATCACCGGCGATGCGCTGACCGACTACGTCGCCGCCAACTACGGCGTCAGTGGCCTGCAGAGCGCCAGCTTCTTCGTCAATGCCGCCGATACACGTACCCGTGGCGCCGAACTGGTCAGCAACTGGCGGCAGGCGCTGGGCAACGGCCAGCTGCTGCTGACCGGCACTTACGCCTATACCAAGACCACGCTGAAGAACGTGCTGGCTACCCCTGCACAACTGCAGGCGCTCGATCCGGACTATGTGCTGTTCGGCATCGAAGAGACCAACACGCTGACCGACGCCACCCCGCGCACGCGCGGCAGCGTCTCTGCAGCATGGAGCAATGACCGCTGGTCACTCAGCAGCCGGGTGAACCGCTATGGCAGCGTCACCCGTGTCTTCAACTTCGGTGACGGTTACATTCCGCGCCAGACCTACCAGGCCGAATGGCAGCTGGATGCAGAAGTGGAGTATCGCATCAGCGCCCGATGGAGCGTGGCCATCGGCGGACAGAATCTGACCGACAACTACCCGGATCGATCCAATGAGGACATCCATTACTTCGGCAATCTGCCCTACGACGTGCTTTCGCCGATCGGCAGCAACGGCGCCTACTACTACGGCCGCGTCCGTTACACGTTCTGACCGCGGCTGACGCGTGTCTGCGGTGGTGCGGACCGTGGGTCCGCACTGCCCCGCTCCGGTACCGCTCCCTTGTGCCGGCAACCGACAGACAGCGCCGACGCACCGTCGTCGCCTGCTCTCGACCCCACGTACACGCCCACGCTGGCAGGCTGGGCGTCATGGCTGAACCGCTCCCCCTGCGTCCGCCACCTCCATTGCTGGACGATGCCTGCGCGTTGTTCCTCGATGTCGATGGCACCCTGATTGAATTCGCTGCACGACCGGACGCCGTGCAGCTGCTGCCCGATGTGCGTGAGGCCATCGGTCGTATCAGCGACCGCCTGGAAGGTGCCGTAGCACTGGTCAGTGGCCGTCCTCTGGCACAGCTTGACCAGTTGTTCGCGCCTCTGCAGCTGCCTGCGGCCGGCCTGCACGGCCATGAACTGCGTGGCCAGGACGGACGCGTGCTGCGCGACGAACATGACGATGACACCGCCGAATGGCTACATGCCCTGCATCAGCAGGCGATGCGTTTTGCCCATGGCCATCCCGGGGTACTGGTGGAAGACAAGGGTGTGGGCCTGGCCCTGCACTGGCGCGAGGCGCCGCACGCTGGAAGCGAGGTGCGGGCGTTCGCTGACCGCCATGTGCGCGGTCGCTCCAGCTACCGCCTGCAACCCGGCGATCACGTGGTCGAGTTCGTGCCCGTCGGCACCGACAAGGGCCGCGCGATCCGGCGGATGATGCAGTACCTGCCGTTCCGGGGCCGCCTGCCCGTGTTCCTCGGCGATGACCTGACGGATGAATTCGGATTCGACGCCGCCAACGGCCAGCATGGCTGGAGCGTGCTGATCGGCGAGCGTGAACCCAGCGCCGCCGTGTTCGCGCTGCCTGACATACGCAGCGTGCACGCCTGGCTGCGCGAGAATGCCTATTGACCCGGCCACCCCCACGGCCGCAACCGAGATGTACCGCGTGATGACCCAACCCGATCTTGATCTGGGCGTGGTCGGCAACGGCAGCTTCGGCGCCCTGGTCGACAAACATGCCCGTGTCGTCTGGAGCTGCCTGCCCACCTTTGACGGCGACCCCACCTTCTGTGCGCTGCTGGGCCCGAACCAGCAGACAGGCGGCGACTTCGCCGTCGAGCTGGAGGACTTCGCCGACAGCGAGCAGGAATATCTCACCAACACCGCCATCCTGCGCACGGTGCTGCGCGACACGCATGGAGGTGCGCTGGAGATCCTCGATTTCGCGCCACGCTGGCGGCAGAACGACCGCTTCTACCGGCCGGTCAGCCTGATCCGCCAGGTGCGGCCATTGGCCGGCAGCCCACGTATCGTCATCCGCGCACGGCCGCTGGCCGACTGGGGCGCACGTGTTCCCGAATCCACGTGGGGCAGCAACCACGTGCGCTGGATCCTGCCCGACCACGTGCTGCGACTGACCACCGATGTGCCGGTCCGAATGGTCCGTGATGGCCTGCCGTTCGTCCTCAACCACCCTGTGCACCTGATCCTGGGCGTGGATGAATCGCTCAACCGCTCGATCAGCGGCTATGTGCAGGAAGCGTTCCAGCGCACGCGTGACTACTGGCGCGAATGGGTGCGCTATCTGTCGATCCCGCTGGAATGGCAGGACGCGGTGATCCGCAGCGCGATCACTCTCAAGCTGTGCCAGTACGAGGACAGTGGGGCGATCATCGCGGCGATGACCACCTCGATTCCCGAGGCTCCCGGCAGCGTGCGCAACTGGGACTACCGCTACTGCTGGCTGCGCGATGCTGCGTTCGTGGTGCGTTCGCTGAACCGGCTTGGCGCCACCCGTACGATGGAACAGTTCCTCGGCTACATCTTCAACCTCGCCACCACCGACGGCACGCTGCAGCCGCTGTACGGTATCGGATTCGAGGCCAAGCTGGACGAGGACGAAGTCCCCAGCCTGTCCGGCTACCGCGGGATGGGACCGGTGCGCCGCGGCAACCTGGCCTGGGTACAGCGCCAGCACGATGTGTACGGCAGCGTGGTGCTGGCCTCCACCCAGCTGTTCTTCGATCGTCGCCTGCAGGACCCCGGGGATGCCCATACCTTTGCCCGGCTGGAACCGCTGGGCGAACAGGCCTTTGCCCTGCACGACGTCCCCGACGCAGGCCTGTGGGAGTTCCGCGGCCGCACCGAGGTGCACACCTACACCAGCGCGATGTGCTGGGCCGCCTGCGATCGCCTGTGCAAGATCGCCGTGAGGCTCAAGCGCGATGACCGTGCACGCTACTGGCGCGAGCGCGCCGACATCATCCACGCGCGCATCATGCAGCGGTCCTGGAGCGAATCGCTGGGCCACTTCACCGACACCTTCGACGGCCATCGCCTGGACGCGTCGCTGCTGCTGCTGGCCGACATCGGCTTCATCGATGCACTCGACGCACGTTTCATCGCCACCGTCGAGGCCATCGGCCGCGACCTCAAGCATGGCAATTCGCTGTACCGCTACATCGCACCGGACGATTTCGGCGAGCCGGAAACCAGCTTCACCATCTGCACCTTCTGGTACATCGATGCGCTGGCGGCGATCGGGCGCATGGATGAGGCACGCGAGATGTTCGAGACGCTGTTGAAGCAGCGCAACCATCTTGGCCTGCTGTCAGAGGACCTGGCCTTCGACAGCGGCGAAGCATGGGGCAACTTCCCGCAGACGTATTCGCATGTGGGTCTGATCACGGCAGCGATGCGCCTGTCGCGTTCGTGGCAGGAGGCATCATGAGTCGTCTGGTGGTGGTCTCCAACCGCGTTGCCGTGCCCGGCGAGAACCGCGCCGGGGGCCTTGCGGTGGGCCTGCTGGCTGCGCTCAAGGAGCGCGGCGGCATGTGGTTCGGCTGGAGTGGCAAGACCGTGCGTGATGGCAGCGGCGCGCTGCATGAACAGCAGGACGGCGACATCCGCTTCGTCACCATGGACCTGAACAAGCGCGAGGTGGACGGCTACTACAACGGCTTCGCCAACCGCACGCTGTGGCCGCTGCTGCATTTCCGCCTGGACCTGGTCGACTATGACCGCGGCACGCGCGAGACATATCACAAGGTCAATGCGATGTTCGCGGACAAGCTCGCGCCGTTGCTGCGCGAGGACGATATCGTCTGGATCCACGACTACCATCTGATCCCGCTGGGTGCCCTGCTGCGCGAGCGCGGCATCGGCTGCCGCATCGGCTTCTTCCTGCACATCCCGATGCCCTCGGCGGACCTGCTGCAGGCCATGCCCGACCACCTGCGGCTGTTCTCCGCGCTGTATGCCTATGACCTGGTGGGATTCCAGACCCAGCGCGATGCCGATCGCTTCCAGACCTACCTGCGGCTGTTCGGCGGCGGTCGCGTGCTCGACAACGGCGAACTGGAGGCCCCGGGGGGGCGCCGCTTCCGCGCTGCCGCCTTCCCGATCGGCATCGACACCGGGCTTATCGCGCGTCAGGCCAGCACCGCAGCGGCCAAGGCCGCCGTGAAGAACCTGCGGGCCAGTCTGCGGGATCGGCAGCTGGCCATCGGCGTGGACCGCCTGGACTATTCCAAGGGGCTGCCCGAACGTTTCCTCGGCTTCGAACGTTACCTGCAGCGCCACCCCGACCAGCGCGGCACCCTGACCTACCTGCAGATCGCGCCGGTCTCGCGCGGTGATGTCACCGAGTACCGGCAACTGCGCAGCCAGCTGGAACAGATCGCCGGGCACATCAACGGTGGCCATGCCGAGCCGGACTGGACGCCGCTTCGCTACGTCAACCAGAACTTCACCCATGCCACCCTCACCGGCTTCTACCGCGCGGCGGCCGTCGGTCTGGTCACCCCGCTGCGCGATGGCATGAACCTGGTCGCCAAGGAGTACGTCGCCTCGCAGGACCCGGAGGATCCGGGCGTGCTGGTGCTGTCCCTTCTGGCCGGCGCCGCCGATGAACTGAAGCAGGCGCTGCTGGTCAACCCGCACGATCTGGACGGCGTGGCCGATGCCATCGCCACGGCCGCCACCATGTCGCTGCGCAAGCGCCAGGAGCGCTGGCACGCCATGATGGAGCACCTGCGCACCTACGACATCAACCATTGGCGGCGCAGCTACCTGGACGCCCTCGAAGGCTGAATCAGGCGCATTCTGTACGCCGAAACTTGACGCTTTTGGCTCGAAAGTAATTGCGCATGCAACCATCCCGCCGCTGTGGCGTGATCTCCACAGCCACTGTCGCAAGTGGCACTCAGGCAGGCGAACGTCCTGCTGCCCCAAGGCTTCCAGCCAGCTGCGTGGCGTCCTCGCGACGCCATCGCGGAAAACGAAAGAAAATGAACCGGCGATATTTCATTTCGCATTGACGCGACCTCCCCACAGTGGCGCCCCCAGAGCTCCTGCAATCGACAGAAGCCGCACCGTGCACGACTGCGTGCACATCACTCCGGGGATCCACTGCATGCACGCGTACGACCGTTTCATCGAAGAAGCCAGCCACCGCCTGGGACTGGGCCATCGCACCCGTTGGGTGGTTGATGTGATTGCCGGCTGGATAGCCTCCCACCCACGGGGACTAGACGGACTGGAGCAGACCTTCGAGCAGGCGGGCCTGGGGGTTCACTTCCGATCCTGGCGGCGTCCCGGGCAGCCGCCGCTGCCGGTGCTGGCCAGCGACCTGCAGCGTGCGCTGGGTGATCCGGTCATGGACCGGCTGGCCCGGCGCAGCAGACTGTCATCGGGGGCGTTCCGGGTCGTGGCCTGCGATCTGCTGCCGGGGCTGATCGCATTGACGTCCCAGCCCATCGAGCCGGCCCCTTCGGAGCCGCGCCAGCTGCGCAACCGCCCGCAGCGGCAGCGACCGCAGATGGCCGGCACCCTGCTCACCCCGCGGGTGCAGGGCATGGCCCTGCGCAGCCTGCTGTGGATGATGGCCGCCGTGGTCGTACTCGGCGCTACCGCATGGCTGCAGCTGAAGGCACGCACGCCGCTGTGGACGCCACAGGCGATCGTCCGCGAGCACGACGCGCGGCTGTTCCTGCACCAGCGCGGCGCGCAGGTCTCGGTCCATGGCAGCCTGCCCAGCGACGCCCTGCGCCGCCGCCTGTGGAGCGCGTTGATTGCGGTGCATGGCGCAGGGCACGTCAGTGGCCGTATCGAGATCGATCCGCAGGCCCGGTCGCCGCGCTGGTTCGAGCGCCTGATCCGCACCCTGCCCTGCCTGCAGGGCGACGGACTGCGCCTGGAGTTCGCCGGCAACCAGCTGGATATCGACTCCACCGCCCTGAGCGAAGAGCGGCGCCTGGCGATCTCGCGGCAGCTCCGCCAGGATTTCCCCGCCCTGCGGATGAGTGGGCTGTGGGGTCCGGGCCGGGCGGCATTGTCGCGGCTGCCGGCCGATGCCGGCGCCGCGCAGCGGATCGCTGCGCTGAACCTGACCCGGCTGGAGTTCCATCCCGGCTCCAGCGAACTGCGCGGCAGCTCCAGCGAAACGCTGCAGGTGGTGGCCGACGCATTGCGCAGCACTGCGCCGGGCACACGGGTGGAAGTGGCCGCTCACACCGACAGCCAGGGCGCGTCCGAGGCCAACCGGCAGCTCAGCCAGCAGCGTGCGGACGTGGTGGTGACGGCGTTGCAGGCGCATGGCGTGCCGGCACCGATGCTGGTCGCGGTGGGGCACGGCGAAGAGCATCCGGTAGCCGACAACCGCAGCGAGGACGGCCGCGCGCGCAACCAGCGCATCGCCTATCGGCTGCTTGCGGCTCCGCACTGACACCGCGCGCGGACCGACCGGCGCATCAGTCCAGGAAACGGCCGGCCTGCTGCGTCGTCGGCAGCGTGCAGCGGTCGTGACGACCGAACCAGCGGTATCGGTTGCGGGCCAGCCTGCGATAGGCGGCATCCCGCCAGCTGCGCGGCAACAGGCGCAGCACGCCCGCCAGCCGCCATGCGCCTCCCAGCCCGGTCAGCACGCGCAGGATCGCGTCCGTGTCAGTCCAAGCGCCCTGCTCGTCCAGCAGCAGAAAGGAGCGCGGGTCCTGCGGATCCAGCCCATGGCTGCGCAGCAGCAGGCTGCCATGCGTACCCTGCATCGCTGCGAAGCGATAGCGCCCGTGGCGGTCCACACGCAGCAGGAAACGCACCCAGCGGCTGCACAGCGCACAGACGCCATCGAACACGATCACTGCGTCACTGCGGGTCGAGCCAGCCTTCATAACGGATCAGGGGTCCAATCCAGGGCAATGTCACATCAACCAGGAAAGTGTAGCGCTCTGCGGCCCAGGCCTCGCGGCAGCGCACGCCGTCGAACCAGCGCGTCGGCAGCGGCAGCAGGCCGAACACGCGGACGCTGCGCACCGACCAGTCGATGCCGCCTTCACGCGCCCGCAGCTCGAATCCGAAGTGCACCGCCCCGAGCTGCTCATGCAGACGGCCTTCCTGTGCCCACAGCCGCGACACCATCGGCCAGCGCCCGAAACGTCGCGCCCACTGCTCGCCTTGCCCGCAGGCGCTGAACACCACCTCGACCGGCAAGGCGTGCCCCTCCCTCGGCAGCCGCGCCAACGCGGCCAGCATGGGCACCAGCCAATGGCGGCCTCGTGCGATCCGCGCCTGCCCGGTACGGCGGCACGGCAGCGGCGCCGCATGCAACGCCTGCACCGGTGCTGCCAGGGTGGCGAAGGCCGGCCCCAGCACCTGCGCGAACAGCGGCACGGTCAGGGAGCGATCCAGGCCAGCGTTGCCATGCGGCCGGTGCGGCGGTCGCGACGGTGCGAATACAGGTCCGGATCGGCAATGGTGGAGATCGTGCCGCCAGACACCTGGGCCGGGTCCACGCCCACGGACTGCACGCGCTGGCGCGCCAGTGCGAACAGATCGACCTTCCAGTGCCCCGCGCGGGTGGCCACGAAGGCGGCGGCCGCCGCCGGTTCGTGGCCGACGAAGGCCTGATACACCTCTTCGCCGATCTCATAGTCGGCAGGCCCTGCCGCCGGGCCCAGCCAGACCCGCAACTGCGACGGCGCGGTGCGCATCGCGGCCACCGTGTGTTCCAGCATGCCATCGGCCAGGCCGCGCCAGCCCGCATGGGCGGCGCCCACTTCGCTGCCGTCGGCGGCGGCAAACACCACCGGAAGGCAGTCCGCGGTCAGAATGGCCAGCACCACCCCCGGCACCGACGTCACCGCGGCATCGGCCACCGGCTCGCTGGCCCCGGCCACTGGCGGGCCATCAAAGCGCAGCACGGTGGTGCCATGCACCTGGCGCAGCCAGTGCGGCGCGGAGGGCAGCGCCAGTCCCTGCTGCAGCAGTTGCCGGTTGTGTTCGACGTTGGCCGGCGCATCACCATCGGCTGCGTGCCGGTTGCCCAGGTTGAACTGGGCAAAGGGTGCCGGCGAAATGCCCGCGCCGTGCCGGCGTGTGGTCAGCGCCTGCACGCCCGGCGGCGCCGGCCAGTCAGCCTGCAGCAGCGGCAGCGCGGTCGCCATCACCAGCGATCCCGCTCGCGCTCGGCAAAGGCCTCGCTGTCTTCGCGCAGCACCTTCATCAGGTGCAGCATGTCGTCCGGTACCGGCGCCGAATTGCGCACCGGCTCGCCGGTGATGGGATGCACGAACTCCAGCGTCTCGGCGTGCAGGGCCTGGCGCTTGAAGCCACGCAGCGCGGCCACCAGTTCGTCGCTGGCGCCCTTGGGCAGCTTCAGCGCACCGCCATACAGCGGGTCGCCGATGATGGGGTGGCGCAGGTGCGCCATATGCACGCGGATCTGGTGGGTGCGGCCGGTTTCCAGCCGGCATTCCAGCGCGGTGTGCGCCCGGAAGCGCTCGCGCAGGCGGTAATGGGTGATCGCGTCCTTGCCGTCTTCGCGCACCGCCATCTTCAGGCGGTCGCGCGGATGACGGTCGATCGGCGCATCGGCGGTGCCGCCGGCCACCAGAGCGCCCATCACGATGGCCAGATACTGGCGGTGCACATCACGCGCGGCCAGCTGCTCGACCAGGGCCGTCAGCGCCTCCAGGGTGCGGGCGACCACCATCACGCCGCTGGTGTCCTTGTCGAGGCGATGCACGATGCCGGCGCGCGGCAGAACCGCCACCGACGGGTCGCGGTACAGCAGCGCATTGACCAGGGTGCCGCTGTGGTTGCCGGCACCCGGGTGGACCACCAGGCCGACCGGCTTGTTGATCACCAGCAGGTGCTCGTCCTCGAACAGCACGTCCAGCGGGATGTCCTCCGGCTGGGCATCGGTCTGGGTCTCCAGCACCACGTTCAGGGTCACCACCTCGCCACCGCGCAGCGGATCGCGCGGCCGCGCCTGGGCGCCATCGAGCAGGACGTCGCCGGCCTTGATCCATTCGGTCAGGCGTGAACGGGAGTACTCGGGGAACAGTTCGGCCACGACGGCGTCGAAACGCCGGCCGGCGGCGGTGTCGGGGACGATGGCCTGGCGGGCCGATTCGGAGGGTTGTTCAGACATGGCAGGGGGGTATCTTTGAAATTTTGGGGTCCCGGCGGTCGGTTTCAGTCGCAGGACAGGACACTAGGCTATCATCGACCCTTCGTATTCCAGACGCGTCCCGCCTTGACCCCATGATCCGACGCTCCGCCATGCTCTCCGCGCCCGTCCGCCTCACCGCCCTGCTGCTGGTGCTGGTCATCGCCGCCACCGGCTGCCATCGCGGCGCCAAGAAGGGTGATCGCCCCGACGAGGGGACGCCGGTCGAACAGCTGTACGAGAAGAGCCACACGCTGATGAAGGGGGGCAACTGGAGCGGCGCCGAAGCCAGCTTCCGTCGCCTGGTGGCCCAGTATCCCTACGGCCCGTACACCGAACAGGCGATGATCGAAACCGCCTACGCGCAGTACAAGGCCGGCAAGCACGACGATGCGGTGTCGAGCATCGACCGCTTCATCCGGACCTATCCGACCCATCGCAACATCGCCTACCTGTATTACCTGCGCGGCCTGGCCAACTCCAACCGCAATACGGTTTTCCTGCGTCGCGTATGGTCCCTGGACCCCAGCCGCCGCGATCTGTCCACGCCGCACCAGGCGTATTCGGACTTCAACATCGTCGTTGACCGCTACCCGAACAGCCGCTACGCCGCCGACGCCCGCCAGCGGATGATCGAGCTGCGTGACGTATTCGCCCAGCACGAGCTGGACAACGCGCTGTACTACATGCGCCGTGGCGCCTGGGTGTCGGCCGCTGGCCGGGCCAACTACCTGCTGGAAACCTATCCGCAGAGCGCCTTCCAGTACGACGCCGTGGCAGTCCTGGCCGACTCCTACACCCACCTGGGCAACAAGACCCTGGCCGACGATGCCCGGCGCGTGCTGGAGCTGAACCAGCCCGATCACCCGTGGCTGGCAGGCAACTGGCCGAAGTACCCCTGGATGATCCGCAAGCTCAACCCGTTCGCAGGCGAGAAGTCCGCCAGTACCGGCCAGCGCAACGCGCGGCTGGAAAAGAAGTAAGAAAAGGGCCCCGCAAGGGGCCCTTCCTTTTTGTGGGGCCCGCCATGGCCGGGCCCTGCGGAGGCGCGGGCCTCAGCCCTTGTAGCCGTTGCTGATCGGATAGCGGCGTTCGCGGCCGAAGGCGCGACGGGAGACCTTCGGCCCCGGTGCGGCCTGGTGCCGCTTCCACTCGCTGATGCGCACCAGCCGCAGCACGCGGTCGACCACGGCCGCATCGTAACCGGCTGCAACGATCTCGGCGCGCGACTGCTCCTGGTCGACGTAGCGGTACAAAATGCCGTCCAGCACGTCATAGGCCGGCAGCGAATCCTGGTCCAGCTGGTTCTCGCGCAGTTCGGCCGACGGCGGGCGGCTGATCACGGCCGGCGGAATCACCGGCGCGCCCCCCACGGTATTGCGCCACTTCGACAGACCGAATACTTCGGTCTTGTACAGATCCTTCAACGGCGCGTAGCCGCCACACATGTCACCGTAGATGGTGGCGTAGCCGACCGCATACTCGCTCTTGTTGCCGGTGGTCAGCAGCAGGCCACCGAACTTGTTGGCCAGCGCCATCAGGATCACGCCGCGGCTGCGCGACTGCAGGTTCTCCTCGGTCACATCCGGGGTTGTGCCCTCGAACAGCGGCGCCAGCGATTCCATCAGGCCCTTGAACGCCGGCTCGATCGACACCGCTTCCAGCTTCACTCCCAACGCCTGGCACTGCTCTGCAGCCAGATCGTTGGACAGGCCTGCGGTATAGCGTGACGGCAGGCGCACGGCAGTCACGTTCTCGGCCCCCATCGCATCCACCGCCAGGGCCAGCACCAGGGCCGAATCGATGCCGCCGGACAGGCCCAGCCACACCTTCGTGAAACCATTCTTGCGGCAGTAATCCTGGATGCCACGGGTCACCGCGCGCCAGGCCAGGGCGTCCATGCTCTCGTCGCCATCGTCCATCCAGACGTGTGGCATGAAGCGACGGCTGGCACCGTCGTACTCCACCACCAGCCACTGGTCGACAAACGCAGCGGCAGCCGGGTGCACCGTACCGTCGCCATCGGCCACCACCGAAGCGCCGTCGAATACCAGTGCGTCCTGGCCACCGACAACATTGAGATACGCGATCGCCGCACCGCTCTCGCGGGTGCGCGCGGCCAGCACGGCATCGCGCTGGGCGTGCTTGCCGCGCTCGTAGGGCGAGGCATTGGGCACCACCACCAGCTGCGCGCCAGCACGCACGGTATCGGCCAGCGGCTCAGCGAACCACAGGTCCTCGCAGATCAGCAGGCCCACCGGAATGCCGTCGACGTCGAACACGCAGCTGCCGCCATCAGGATCGACGTCGAAGTAGCGGCGCTCGTCGAACACCGCGTAGTTGGGCAGCTCGCGCTTGCGATAGGTCTGTTCGACCCGGCCATCGCGCAGCACGCTGGCGGCGTTGTACACCACCGCGCCCGCCGCCTGCGGCCAGCCGACCACGGCGGTGATACCGCGGCAGGCAGCCGCAATGCGCGCGATCGCCTGCTCGCATTCGTACAGGAACCCCGGACGCAGCAGCAGGTCTTCCGGCGGATAGCCGCTGACCGCCAGCTCGGGGAACATCACCAGCCCGGCGCCATACTCATCGCGCGCCTGGCCGATCATCTCGATGATGCGCTCGGTATTGCCGGCGACATCGCCGACCGGAAAATCGAACTGCGCCATCGCGATGCGGATCGAAGCCATGGAAGGTCCAGCCTGTGGTTGCAATGGCCCATTGTAACGCCGCACCGTGTGCCTGCCGGGCGGACCCTGCGGGTAGCGCCGGGCCATGCCCGGCGGATGACTGCGCGACGCCCAGACGCAGAAAAGCCGCCCGGAGGCGGCTTTTCCAAAGCAGGCCGAGCATGGGCTCGGCTCTACAGATCGTGCCGGCCGGAAGCCGGCAACAACCTTACTTCACCAGCTTGGCGATGGCAGCGCCCAGGTCGCCCGGCGAACGCACGGTGACGACGCCAGCCGCTTCCATGGCGGCGAACTTGCCTTCCGCCGTGCCCTTGCCGCCGGAGGCGATCGCACCGGCATGGCCCATGCGCTTGCCGGCCGGAGCCGAGGCACCGGCGATGAAACCGACGACCGGCTTCTTCACGTGGTTCTTGATGTATTCCGCACCGGCTTCCTCGGCGTCGCCACCGATCTCGCCGACCATGATGATGCCTTCGGTCTGCGGGTCTTCGTTGAACAGCTTCAGGCAGTCAACGAAGTTCAGGCCGTTGATCGGGTCGCCGCCGATGCCGATGCAGGTGGACTGGCCCAGGCCGACTTCGGTGGTCTGCTTGACCGCTTCATAGGTCAGCGTGCCCGAACGCGACACGATGCCGATCTTGCCGGGCTTGTGGATGTGACCCGGCATGATGCCGATCTTGCACTCACCCGGGGTGATGACACCCGGGCAGTTCGGGCCGATCAGCACGGTGTCCGGGTAGGAACGGGTCAGCACGTTCTTGACGCGCAGCATGTCCAGCACCGGGATGCCTTCGGTGATGCAGACGATGACCTTGATGCCGGCAGCTGCGGCTTCCAGGATCGCGTCGGCCGCGAACGGCGGCGGCACGTAGATGACCGAAGCATTGGCGCCGGTGCTCTGCACGGCGTCGGCAACGGTGTTGAAGACCGGCAGGTCGATGTGGGTGGTGCCACCCTTGCCCGGGGTCACGCCGCCAACAACCTGGGTGCCGTACTCGATCATCTGAGTCGCGTGGAAGGTGCCCTGCTGGCCGGTGAAGCCCTGCACGATCACCTTGGTGTTCTTGTTAATCAAAACAGACATGGGAATTTCCTTCGGTGTCGTGGATCAGGCGGCGTTCTTGACCGCTTCAACGACTTTCTTGGCGCCGTCGTTGATGTTGTCAGCCGGGATGATGGCCATGCCGCTGTCACGCAGCAGCTGCTTGCCTTCTTCCACGTTGGTGCCTTCCAGGCGCACCACGACCGGCACCTTGACGCCCACTTCCTTCACGGCGGCGATGATGCCCTCGGCGATCATGTCGCAGCGGACGATGCCGCCGAAGATGTTGACGAAGATGCCTTCCACCTTGTCCGAGGACAGGATCAGCTTGAACGCTTCGATGACGCGCTGCTTGTTGGCACCGCCGCCCACGTCCAGGAAGTTCGCCGGCTCGCCGCCGTTGAGCTTGATGACGTCCATGGTCGCCATGGCCAGGCCGGCGCCGTTCACCATGCAGCCGATGTTGCCGTCCATGGTGACGTAGTTGATGTCCAGCTCCGAAGCGGTCACTTCGGTTTCATCTTCCTGGGACTTGTCGCGCATCGCGACCAGTTCCGTGTGGCGGAAGTTGGCGTTGTCGTCGCTGTTGAACTTGCCGTCCAGCGCGTACAGGTTGCCGTCGTCCAGGATCGCCAGCGGGTTGATCTCAACCAGCGCCAAGTCCTTTTCGTTGAAGATGCGGTACAGGTTCACCATGATGTTGGCGAACTGGCCGGCCTGCTTGGCGGTCAGGCCCATCTTGAAGCCGATGTCACGGCCGTGGTAACCCTGCACGCCCTCGACGAAGTCCACATTCAGGGTGTGGATCTTGTCCGGGGTCTCGGCAGCCACCTGCTCGATTTCCATGCCGCCTTCCGAGGAGGCGATGTAGCTGATGGTGCGGGTGCCGCGATCCACCAGGACCGACAGGTACAGTTCCTTGACGATCTCACCGGCGGTGGTCACCAGCACCAGGTTGATCGGCAGCTCGACGCCGGCGGTCTGGTAGGTGGCCATCTTGGTGCCGAGCATCTTGGCCGCTGCGGCCTTCACGTCATCGACGGTCTTGCAGAACTTGACGCCGCCAGCCTTGCCGCGGCCGCCAGCGTGGATCTGCGCCTTGACCATCCAGGGGCCCTGGCCCAGCGACTGGGCGACTTCAACCGCCTCGTCCGGAGTAGCCGCGACCTTGCCGGCCGGGACCGGGATGCCGTATTCGGCAAGCAGTTGTTTTGCCTGGTATTCGTGGAAATTCATGCGTCACCGTGGGAATAGGAACGACCGCACGCAATTCCTCAGGGCCTCCGGGGGAGGCACCGGCACGGACCGCGGCGGGCCCACTATTGTGGCCGAGCCGGCGCCGGGGCGCAAAGAAGTCTGTACGCAGTACCGGATCCGGGCGGATTTCCGCTGTCATTCAGGCAGTTGCGGATCGCCGGCAGCCGCCCGGCCGCCCTCGCCACAGGCCGATTGCGCGACGCGGACCCGCGGCCGGGCATCGCCACGACCGTATACTGGGCATCTGCGTCCGCTCGGGCATGCCCGTCGCACAACCCAGATCCAGGCAGCCAGAAGGGGAGTTCCGGCGTGTCACCCAGTGCTTCATTGATCGACCGCATCGAATCGATTCCGCGGCGCGAGCTGTACTTCTTCGCCCTGTACCGGGTGCTGATCGCAGCCGTGATCGCCGCCCTGCTGTACAGCCCGTTGTCGATGATGGTCGGCGAGGCCCACCACCCGCGGCTGGCCTACACCGTCGGCGCGGCCTACCTGGCGTTGTCGCTGCTGGCCCTGGCGATCGGCCGCAACGAACGCTGGCTGCGGCCGATCGTGGTCACCGGCGTGCTGGTGGACATCATCGCCGCCATCCTGCTGGCCCACGCCCTGCCCGGCGCCAGTGCCGGCATCTCGATGTCGCTGCTGTTCAACATCGCCGCGGCCGCCACCCTGCTGCCGCTGAGCTGGGGTCTTGGGCTGGCCCTGGCGGCGAGCCTGGCAACGGTGGGCGAATACCTGTGGAAGCTGCTGGAGGGCGGCGACCCGACCCGCACCCTGGCCGAGCTGGCGATGTTCACGACCAGTTACCTGGCCCTGGCCTTCATCAGCTACCAGGTCGGCAGCCGCGCCCGCCGCAACCAGCAGCTGGCCAACCAGCGCGGTGACGAGGTGGCCAATCTGTTCCAGATCAACGAACTGATCATCCGCCGCATGCGCACCGGCGTGCTGGTGGTGGATGCCGACAGCCGCATCACTCTGGCCAACGAGGCTGCCTCGATGCTGCTCGGCGACAGCGACGGTGCGGGCGGAACCGGCCGCCTCGATCTGGCCAGCGTCGCACCCGAGCTGGCCCGTCGCCTGCAGCGCTGGCGCAACGGCTGGACCCAGGACGAACTGCCGCTGCAGCTCAATCCGGACCAACCCGAAGTGCAACCGCGCTTCGCGCGCCTGCTGGCCGGCAGCGAACTGGCCCTGGTCTTCCTGGATGATTCCAGCGTGGTGTCGCGGCGCGCCGAGTCGCTCACCCTGTCGGCGATGGGCCGCTTCTCGGCCAGCCTGGCCCATGAGATCCGCAATCCGCTGGCGGCGATCAACTATGCCGTGCAGCTGCTGGAAGAAGGTACCGGCTTCAACGAAAGCGACCGCCGCCTGCTGCAGATCATCCGCCAGCAGTGCCAGCGCACCAACGGCATCGTCGAGAGCGTGCTGGGCCTGGCCCGGCGCGAACGTGCCACGCCGGAGAACGTGGATCTGGTCGCCTTCGTGCGCCGCTTCGTGCTGGAGTACAAGCAGGGCCAGACGCTGGAAACCGACAGCATCGAACCGATCGTCAGCGACACCTCGGTGCCGGCGCAGGTCGACACCCGCCACCTCTACCAGGTGCTGACCGTGCTGGTGCACAACGCCCTGAAGTACGGCCGCATCGGCCAGCAGCCGGCCCGCGTGCGGCTGCGTGTAGCCCGGCACGAACGCAGCGCGGTAATCGACGTGATGGACCGTGGCCCCGGCATTCCCGAAAGCGTGGCGGCGCAGCTGTTCCGGCCGTTCTTCACCACCTCCGAGCACGGCACCGGCCTGGGCTTGTACATTGCCCGCGAATTGTGCAGGGCCAACCAGGCACGGCTGGATTACATCCCGGTGCCGGCCGGCGGCTCGTGTTTCCGCTTGGTCCTGCCAGGTCCGCACACCCTGCTGCCCGATGGATCCTGATTCTGTGCGTCAAACATTTGTCGCTTTCAGCCCCCTCGTTTATCTTTTCCGCCCATGAACGAAACCCGCAGCGCCCTCGTCGTCGACGACGAACGCGACATCCGCGAACTGCTGGTGCTGACGCTCGGCCGCATGGGGCTGCGCATCAGTACTGCAGCCAACCTCGCCGAAGCGCGCGAGCTGCTGGCCAGCAATCCTTATGACCTGTGCATCACCGACATGCGCCTGCCGGACGGCAACGGCATCGAGCTGGTCAGCGAGATCGCCCAGCACTACCCGCGCACACCGGTGGCGATGATCACCGCCTTCGGCAGCATGGATCTGGCAGTGGAAGCCCTGAAGGCGGGCGCCTTCGACTTCGTCAGCAAGCCGGTGGACATCGCCGTACTGCGCGGACTGGTCAAGCACGCGCTGGAATTGAACAACAGCGAGCGGCCCGTACCGGGCCCCGTCGCCGAACAGGGCGCCCGGCTGCTCGGCAATTCGCCGGCGATGGACGTGTTGCGTGCCACCATCGGCAAAGTGGCGCGCAGCCAGGCCCCGGTCTACATCCTCGGCGAATCCGGCGTCGGCAAGGAACTGGTCGCGCGGACCATCCACACCCAGGGGGCACGTGCTGCCGGGCCGTTCGTGCCGGTCAACTGCGGCGCGATTCCCGGCGAACTGATGGAGAGCGAGTTCTTCGGCCACCGCAAGGGCAGCTTCAGCGGCGCCCACGCCGACAAGCCCGGCCTGTTCCAGGCCGCCCATGGTGGCACCCTGTTCCTGGATGAGGTCGCCGAGCTGCCGCTGCAGATGCAGGTGAAGCTGTTGCGCGCGATCCAGGAGAAGTCGGTGCGCGCGGTGGGTGCGGCCAGCGAGGAACCGGTCGATGTGCGCATCCTGTCGGCCACCCACAAGGATCTGGCCGAGCTGGTCGAGGACGGCCGCTTCCGCCACGACCTGTACTACCGCATCAATGTGATCGAACTGAAGGTGCCGCCGCTGCGCGAACGCCGCCAGGATCTGCCGGAGCTGGCCGCTGCCGTGCTGGCACGGCTGGCCCGCAGCCACGGCCGCACCACGCCGCTGCTCGCGCCCTCGGCGCTGGAGGCACTGGCGCAGTACGCCTTCCCCGGCAACGTGCGCGAACTGGAGAACATCCTTGAGCGCGCGCTGGCCCTGGCCGAGGAAGACCGCATCGGTGTCGACGATCTGCGCCTGCCGCAGCACGCCCCCCGCATGCCCGGCAACGGCACGGCCGCCGAAGCCGTGGTCGATCTGCAGCCGGGCAGTGCCGCCCTGCCCTCGTACATCGAACAGCTCGAACGCAGCGCCATCCAGCGCGCGCTGGAAGAAAACCGCTGGAACAAGACCCGTACCGCCGCGCAGCTGGGCATCACCTTCCGCGCGCTGCGCTACAAGCTGAAGAAGCTGGGCATGGAGTAAGGGCCGCAAGACCCAGCGGTCGGATCCCTTTCCGCAGGAAAGGGCTCCGACCCCGCCAGCACAACCGCGTCAATCCTTGGTAACGCGATTGATCTCAGCCAGGCTGGTCACACCCGCCGCGACCTTCCTCAATGCCGACTGCCGCAGGTCATTGACCCCGATCGCCTGCGCGGCTTCGGCAATCTGCAGCGCATTGCCACCGGCCAGCACGATCGTGGCGATCTCGTCGGTCATCGGCATCACCTGGTAGATACCGGTGCGGCCCTTGTAACCCTCGGTGCATTCATCACAGCCCACCGCCTCATGCAGCTGGATGCCCTCATCCAGCTGGGCCTGGGTGAAGCCCTCGGCCAGCAATGCATGCTCCGGCAGCTGCGCCGGGCGCTTGCAGTTCGGGCACAGCCGTCGCGCCAGACGCTGGGCGATCACCAGGGTCACCGAGCTGGTGATGTTGTACGGCGCGATGCCCATGTTCATCAGGCGCGCGATGGTCTGCGGCGCGTCGTTGGTATGCAGGGTGGACAGCACCATGTGGCCGGTCTGCGCGGCCTTGATGGCGATCTCGGCGGTCTCCAGGTCGCGGATTTCGCCGACCATGATGATGTCCGGATCCTGGCGCAGGAACGAGCGCAACGCAGCGGCGAACGTCATGCCGCGCTTGTTGTTCTGCTGCACCTGGTTGACGCCGGGCAGCCGGATTTCCACCGGGTCTTCCGCCGTGGAGATGTTGCGCGTCTCGTCGTTGAGAATGCCCAGCGCGGTATACAGCGACACCGTCTTGCCCGAACCGGTCGGCCCGGTCACCAGCACCATGCCGTATGGCTTGTGGATCGCATCCAGGAACAGCTTCTGCTGGTCGGGCTCATAGCCGAGCTTGTCGATGCCCAGCTTGGCGGCACTGCCGTCGAGGATACGCAGCACGACCTTCTCGCCGAACAGCGTCGGCAACGTGCTCACACGGAAATCGATCTGCTTGGACTTGGACAGGTTGAGCTTGATGCGGCCATCCTGCGGCACGCGCTTCTCGGCGATGTCCAGCTGCGCCATCACCTTCAGGCGCGCAGCGATGCGCTGGTTCAACTTCACAGGCGCGCGCGCGACCATCTTCAACAGCCCATCGATGCGCAGGCGCACGCGGTAATCGTCTTCGTACGGCTCGAAATGGATGTCCGACGCGCCCTTGCGGATCGCATCAACCAGCACCTTGTTGACGAACTTCACCACCGGGGTGTCGTCGCCCTTGGCATCGATGCCGGAGTCGCCGCCCGCGCCATCCTCATCGCCCAGGCCCACGTCGAGGTTGGCCATCCCCTCATCGTCACCGCCCAGCGCGTCACCCAGCGTGTCGTGGCTGGCGTGCCACTGTTCCAGAGTGCGGCGGATCTGGTCCTCGTCGACCAGGATCGGCTCCACCACCAGGTTGGTGTGGAACTTGATCTCGTCCAGTGCGTGGGTCGGGTTGCTGGTGCCGACGAACAGCTTGCCGCCACGCTTGAACAGCGGCAGTACGTTGTGCTTACGCAGCAGTTCCTCGCTGACCAGGCTCATCGCGTTCTGACTGGCATCGAAGGTCGAGACGTCGAACAGCGGCATGCCGAACTCAACCGCATTGGCCGCGGCCAGCTGTGCTGCCCCCACCACCTTGTTCTGCGCGAACCACTGCGGCAGCGGCTGCCGCGCGGCGGCGGCCCGGGTCATGGCGTCGCGGGCGGTGGCCTCGTCCAGCGCACCATCCTGGACCAGGCGGCGCGCCAGCCCGGTGATGCCGACAAGGTTGGGGGATGAAACAACGCTCATGGGATTCCTCGTTACTCGTGCCCTGACGGCCGGAATTCAGTTTCAGAAACGGGTTGCCGGCCCATAGCGGCCAGGTAGCTCAGCAAACGCAGGGGTCCGTTTCCTCGCGCATCGGGCGCGAGCGCCTTCCAGTACTGGTCCGTCAGTTGCCGCGACGCCGTGGTATCCCCCAGCTGCCGCGCAGCGTGCTGCATTGCACCGAACAGATAATAGCCGGTGGCAGGGTCGGCCAGCAGCATCGGCGCATGCTCGCTGCCCAACAATCGCCGGCCTTCCGTGAGTACAGCGTGGTGGTCGTCGGTGGCCGCGGCGGCAACCAGGGCAAGGCTGGCGGACACGACGGGATCTGCCGGGGTGCAGTCCATCCAGTCGCGCTGCGCCCAGAGGGCCGCCCGCTGCGCTGCCGGCAGGAACGGGATCGTTTCTCCGGCCAGCACGAACAGCAGCCGGGTGGTTTCCATCGGAGATCCGTCCAGTTCGCAGCGCGCTGCCAGCCCACGCAGCGCCTGCGCACTCATCCAATCGGCATCCGCCGCATCCGTGGGCACCTCGCCCTGCAGGAAAGCTGCCACGGCCCGTGCGGTCGGACGTTTGTCATCCCGGCTGGACGCCGGTTGCGGCAGACCCGCCGCAGCACCCGTCACCTGCCCCGTTGGCGGCGCACTGACGATCCGCCAGGGGGCCGTCATCACCTGCTGGAAATCACGGGTGAACGCCCCCTGGAAACGTGCCACCGGGGCATTCAACTTCAAGGTCGGGAAGTAATCGGAATTGCGCGCGGCCGGATACAGAGGAACGAAGGCGCGCAGCGCTGCGTCATCCATGGACAGGGCGTTCTCCAGATCGGCCACCGAATGCACGCCGATCCGCGCCAGTTCCCCGCGCAGCTGCGGCTGTTGGAACAGGCTGCCCTTCATCGGCGGCAACGTGCCCTTCGGCGTCGCCACCAGGATCAGGTCGCCACGATTGGCCAGGTAAGCGCGCACATCGGAGAACTGTTCCAGCAGCCCCGCCAGTACCGAGCTGACCAGTTCGGGGGTAATCTCATACAGCTGCAGCCACTGCACGAACACGCCACCTTCGTTGAGCTGCTGTGGCACGAACGCATAGAACTCGTCGCTGAACAGCGCCGCCGTTCCACCCACCCAGGGATTGGACGGCTCGGAAATGATCAGATCGTACTTGCGCGGACTGGCGGCGAAATAGGACTTCGCATCGTCGATCACCACGTGCGAGCGCGGATCGTTGAAGGCGCGCTCGACACGCTCGCCGAACAGACGCGCGCCCTCCACCATGGCCGGCTCGATCTCCACCGTTTCCACGCGCCCGACGCGCTGGTCGCCCAACAGCGTGTGCGTGCTGAGCCCGGATCCGAAACCGATCACACCGACGCGCTGGTAATCATCGCGCAGCGCCAACGGCAGAGCCGCCAGCAGGATCATGGTCGATTCGTCGCTGGTGGGTGCCTGTGCCATCGACACGGCCATGCCTGCATCCACTTTGCCGTTGGTGGCGATGGCACGCATGCGGCCGATCGGCTGGGTGCTTTCATAGACCGCCACGGTGGCCGTCTGCCCATCGCGCGAGAACAGCATCGTGGCGGTATCCGCCAGACGGGCCGTGCCATGGCGGTACACCGACGAATTCAGCACCAGCGGATCGAAGCGGACCAGCACGACGGCCGCCACTACGCCAGCGACAGCCAGCGCGCCAGCCTGCCACAGTGGCGAGCGCAGACGGCCCGGGGCCGCAAGCCGAAGGCGCTGCAGCAGCACGAGGCCCAGCACGATGTCGACCACCGCAGCGACCAGCAGCGCGTACTTCAGCCCCAGCAGCGGCATCAGCAGATGGATGGCCGCCAGCACACCGACGATCGCGCCGAGCGTATTGAACGCATAGGCCTGGCCGATCGCGCGCTCGCCCTGCCCGGCGCGCAGCAGCGCCAGGGTCAGCAGCGGCAGCGTCATGCCGGCGAAGAACGCCGCCGGGAACATCACCAGGCCGGCAATGGCGGCACTGGCCAGGTTGTACAGCACGTAACCATCCGCACTGCGCACGATGACCCGCATCAGCCAGCCGACCCAATCGAAGGCCTGCGCATAGACGAACATCGAGGCCAGCGCCGCCAGCCCCATCCACACCTGCACCCAGCCTGCCACGCGCAGGGGCGACGGCATCCGGTCGGCGCGGCGGCGCAGCCACAGGCCGCCGAAGGCGATGCCGAGGATGAACGCCGCCAGCATCAGCTCGAACGAATGCAGCGTGGTGCCGAGTGCGAGCGACAGCATGCGCACCCAGGTGATTTCGTAGACGAAGGACGACGCGCCGGTCGCTGCCGCGACCAGCAGCACCAGCCGCACCGGCACTGCAGTCTCCGGTCGTACGCCGCCGGCAGCCGGCGCGGCGGAGGCCACTACCGCAGGCGCGCTGCCGTCGCGGGCCAGTGGATAGACCAGGATGGCCACCACGATGTTGAGCAGGCCGGCACTGAGGACGGTGCCCGGCAGCCCTACCGCCGGCAGCAGCGCGTAGGTCGCCACCAGGGCGCCGGCGGCCGCGCCCAGACTGTTGGAGAAATAGAGCCCGGCCAGCACCTCACCCTGCGACCCGGGCTGCAGGCGCATGTAACCCGCACTCATCAGCGGGAAGGTCGCGCCCAGCAGGATGCATTGCGGCAGCACCAGGGCCGTGGCCAGCGCCCAGCGCAGCGCCGTGGACGAGGTGCCCTCCATGCCCGGCATGAGGTGGGTGTACGCCCAGCCGGTCACGCCCTGGAACAGCCCGTCGAAACCGATGCCCAGCACCCCGATCACCAGCTCGATGACCGCGTAGGCCAGCAGCGGCCGGCGCAGCAGCGCACTGCGGCGGCTGACCAGCCACGCCCCCAGCGCCATGCCGCCCATGAACAGGATCAGCACCAGCGATTGCGCGTGCGAGGAATGCCCCAGGAACAGCCCCAGGTACTGCGTCCAGATGGACTGGTAGATCAGCCCGGCGAAGCCGGAGAGCACGAAGATCAGAAGCAGCCATGGGCCATGGCTGAATGAAGGACGGCGCATTGCGAACTCCCCAGTCGCACGGTCGATTTCAACAGAAGAACAAACTTCGCGGACTCAATGCAAGCGTGTGGCCAGGTAGGATCCGGTCAACCCGCAGCGCTGAAACGAAAACGGGGAGCCTGGGCTCCCCGTTTCCGTATGCGAGCAGCGAACGCCAATTACTCGGCGGCTGCGGCCTCACCCTGGCACGAACCCGGGCGGTACTTCGAAGCGATGGAACCTTCGCAGGTCCACTTCGGGATGACGCCATTCGCCACGTTGCTGTCGTCGGCCTTCAGCGTGATGGTATCGCCATTGATGTCGTCAGCAATGTTACGCGCGGTCGCGGTGATGGTCTTGGTGGTCGCATCCCATTCCAGCTTGTCCACATACTGGGTCTGCTGGAAATCCGGCTCCCAGGTGGCCGGCGGCAGGGCATTGTTGCTGGCCACGTATTCCGACACGTCGGTACGCAGCGAAGAAGCCGCAAGGATCACTTCCGAGACCTTGGCCTTCTTGGTGTAGTTCGAGTAAGCCGGCAGCGCGATGGCGGCCAGGATGGCGATGATCGCAACGACGATCATCAGTTCGATCAGGGTGAAGCCCTTCTGGTTCTTCATGGTGGTACGTCCCCAAGTAGTGGTGGTTGATTTTCCGGGTACGGCAACCGGCCGGCCAGATGACCGGATGAGCAGGCTGCCCGCCCCCGCGGGTGGATCAACGCAGGTTGCGTGCCAATCTCCCATGGCCACGCCTCCCCCGATTTCCCCGCGCCAATGATGGCAGCTATTTCGCGGATGGGAACCCCCCTGCTCCGAATCTGCGATGGACGCGGCAATGTGACGCAGCGCGTCACCTTCCGCCTCGACGCGTCGAAAACCCTGCACGCCGTCACGCCGGCAGGCTCCCCGGACGGGTCTGAACCAGCTACCATCGCCGCTCAGGATGCCCGCCTGGGGATGGCGGGCCTGGGGAGCCAACATGTCTGTGAGTCGCAGTGCGATCAAGAAGGAGCCCGTGGCCCGCGCCACGATGGAGCTGCAGCCGTTTGTCTGGGAGGGGACCGACAAGCGGGGCATAAAGATGAAGGGCGAGCAGCTGGCGAAGAACGCCAACCTGCTGCGCGCCGAACTGCGCAGGCAGGGCATCAGCCCGGGCCAGGTCAAGCCCAAGCCGAAGCCGCTGTTCGGTGCGGCCGGCAAGCCGGTCTCGCCGAAGGACATCGCGTTCTTCAGCCGGCAGATGGCCACGATGATGAAGTCCGGCGTGCCGATCGTGTCGGCGCTGGAGATCATCGGCAGCGGGCACAAGAACCCGCGCATGAAGAAGATGGTGGACACGATCCGCACCGACATCGAGGGCGGCTCGTCGCTGCACGAGGCCATCAGCAAGCATCCGGTGCAGTTCGATGAGCTCTACCGCAACCTGGTGCGGGCCGGCGAAAGCGCCGGTGTGCTGGAGACCGTGCTGGACACCATCGCCTCCTACAAGGAGAACCTCGAGGCACTGAAGGGCAAGATCAAGAAGGCGCTGTTCTACCCGGCCATGGTGCTGGTGGTGGCGTTCCTGGTCAGCACGATCCTGCTGGTCTGGGTGGTGCCGCAGTTCGAGGAAGTCTTCCAGAGCTTCGGTGCCGACCTGCCGGCATTTACCCAGATGGTGGTGAACCTGTCGCGGTTCATGGTGTCGTGGTGGTGGCTGATCGCCATCGTCGCCATCGGCGCGGTGGTGGCGATCGCCATGACCTACCGGCGATCGGAGAAGATGCAGCACACCGTCGACCGGCTGATCCTGAAGGTGCCGGTCATCGGCCAGATCATGCACAACAGTGCGATCGCCCGCTTCTCCCGCACCACGGCGGTGACCTTCAAGGCCGGCGTGCCGCTGGTGGAGGCCCTGGGCATCGTGGCCGGCGCCACCGGCAACAAGGTCTACGGCGAGGCGGTGCTGCGCATGCGCGACGACGTTTCGGTCGGCTATCCGGTCAACATGGCGATGAAGCAGCTGAACCTGTTCCCGCACATGGTGATCCAGATGACCGGCATCGGCGAGGAGGCCGGCGCCCTTGACACCATGCTGTTCAAGGTCGCCGAATACTACGAGCAGGAGGTCAACAACGCCGTGGATGCCTTGAGCAGCCTGCTGGAACCGATGATCATGGTGTTCATTGGTACCATTGTCGGCGGCCTGGTCATTGCGATGTACCTGCCGATCTTCAAACTGGGCGCCGTCGTCGGATAAAAATACATGGCTTTTCTCGACCAGCACCCCGGCCTCGGCTACCCCGCCGCGGCCGGACTGGGACTGCTGCTGGGCAGTTTCCTCAATGTTGTCATCCTGCGGCTGCCCAAGCGGCTGGAATGGCAGTGGAAGCGCGATGCGCGCGAAGTGCTGGAGGAACCGGACTTCTACGAGCCGCCGCCGCCGGGCATCGTGGTCGAGCCGTCGCACTGCCCGCACTGCAAGCACAAGCTGTCCTGGTACGAGAACATCCCGCTGTTCAGCTGGCTGATCCAGGGGGGCAAATGCCGCCACTGCAAGGCGCCGATCTCGCTGCAGTACCCGCTGGTGGAAGCGATGACCGCCCTGCTGGTGCTGGCCTGCGTGTGGCAGTTCGGCTTCGGCTGGCAGGGCTTCGGCGCCATCGTGCTGACCTGTTTCCTGATCGCGCTGTCCGGCATCGACCTGCGCACCCAGCTGCTGCCCGACCAGCTGACCCTGCCCCTGATGTGGCTGGGCCTGATCGGCAGCATCGACAATCTGTACATGCCCGCCAAGCCGGCCCTGGTCGGCGCGGCCGTGGGCTATCTGTCGCTGTGGACGGTCTGGTGGCTGTTCAAGCAGCTGACCGGCAAGGAGGGCATGGGCCATGGTGACTTCAAGCTGCTGGCGGCGCTCGGCGCCTGGTGCGGCCTGAAGGGCATCCTGCCGATCATCCTGCTGTCCTCGGTGATCGGCGCCATCGTCGGTTCGATCTGGCTCTACAGCCGGGGACGCGATCGCGCCACGCCGATTCCGTTCGGCCCGTACCTGGCCATCGCCGGCTGGTTGTTCTTCATGTGGGGCGAACCGCTGGTGGAGCGCTACCTGGCCCTGAGCGGCCTGCGCTGAGGGGGCCGCCGTGAGCCGCTACGTGGTCGGCCTGACCGGCGGCATCGCGGCCGGCAAGAGCGAAGTGACGCGGCGCTTCGAGGCGCTGGGCATCGTGGTGGCCGACGCCGATCTGGCCGCCCGCGCGGTGGTGGCCACCGGCAGCCCGGCACTGGCCCGCATTGCCGACCGGTTCGGCACGGACATGCTGCTGGCCGATGGCAGCCTGGACCGGGCGCGCCTGCGCACCCATGTCTTCGCTGACCCGGCCGAACGGGCGGCACTGGAAGCCATCACCCACCCCGCCATCCGCCTGTTGATGCAGCAGCAGTGCACGCAGGCGCCGAGCCCGTACGCCATTGCTGCGATTCCGCTGCTGACCGAGGTGGGCGGCCGCCAGGCCTATCCATGGCTGGACCGGATACTGCTGGTGGATGCACCCGAAGCCGTACAGCACGCCCGGCTGATGCAGCGCGATGGCATCGACGCCGCTCTGGCCGACCAGATGATCGCCGCCCAGGCCAGCCGCGCGCAGCGCCGGGCAGTGGCCGATGACGTGGTGGTCAACGATGGGCAGCCGGACGACCTGCAGGCGCAGGTGGAGGCGCTGCACCAGCGCTATCTGGCGCTGGCCGGGAGCTGACCTGCCGGACATGTCCACGGCTTCCTGGCTGCGCTGCGCGGTGAGCCGAGCGCGAGCCCGGCTCTGCCAGGATCATCAGCGTGACCTACTCCACCTGCTGGCGGGCGTGGCGGACCAGTTCACGGGCGCCCAGCAACAGGCCATCGACCACATCCGGACTGAGCTGCTGATGGACGCCCCCCTGCTCACGCGCGGCTGCGGCGGCGTGCAGCACCTGAACCAGCACATCCAAGCCCGCCAGCGTACGACCGAGTCCGGCCTGGGTTGCGACCTGTACCGGACTGAGACCCTCTGCGTCCAGCCGCCTGCCATCAGCGCCGTCGCGACCATCCATGCGGGCCAGCAAGGCGGGAAGCAGGTCCTGGGGGTCATCCAGCAGGGCTTCGAGCCGCTCGGCAGCATCGGCAGGAAGCCGGTCGGCAGATTCGCCGATCAAGGCGCAGAGATGGGGAAACAACGGACGTGCGGACATGGTGAGGCTCCTCGCAGACGGCAGGCCACCTGCAGATGCAAGGTGGCGGACGGTGCGGGTTGGCGTACCGGAGACCAACATTCAGCAAAGAAGCTCCAGCGGATTCTGATGAATCCCCACGCACCGCCCGCCGTTGACTAGGCATGCGGTGCATTTTCCACGATGGACCTTCGCCCACCGATGGATTGCTGAATGTCGGTCTTTTTCAGGACGCCAATCCCGGCCGGGGCACCCGCCCCGGCCCCGCCATCACGCCATCCAGCGAAGCGCTTTTCTGTAAGGGAATTGCCAAGCTACGGGTGGCTGTAGCGATTCGCGCAGTGGTGCACGCCGAGGGCGCGGCACGCATCACGCACTTGTCGTGATGGGCCTTGCTGATGAAGTGATAGCGCCGCACCGTGCGCGCCGGTTGCGACAACCCGCGCGACGCGGAGCATCCGTCAGGCCGAGCACACGCTGCCTGACCATCTAGGCCGCCGCATCTTCCGCAGCACGCCCCCTGCGCAATGCCGCTTCCGCAACGGCCACACCGGGCGGGTTGAGATAGCAGGTGCGCCAGCGCAGGTAGCCCCACTGCCAGTAGTACTCGCGCCCTGTCAGCTGCAGGGCGTCGTCATAATTCTCGGGGTACTTGCGCCATGCCGTCAGTTCCTCCAGCTCCTGCACCGACATCGCCAACGGCATCCGCGGCTGGAACAGTTGCCCAGCCCGTTGCATGCGCTCCCGCTCCTGCCGGTGGGCCCGCTCCATCGCGTCCAACTCCTGCATCCGCTGCCGATAGGTATCACGTTCGCGCTGCTGCACGTGCAGCCACTCGTCATCGTCCAGGCCGAACGGCTTGAACCAGGCCCGCGAGTCGTGCACGTAGCCATCCAGAAACGTTGCCACGGGTTCTGGCGGCACCTGCCGCGATGCCCATATCTGCTCGATATGACCATCCAGCCATTGCTGCTCCTTCTGGCCGCGCAGCGTCGCCTGCACGAAGTCCGTTGCCGGAATGCTCTTGTAGGGCGGCAACGCGAGCATGCCGTGGTGCGGCGTGCTTACCGGTGCATTACGGATGCGCTGTGTCGCGTTGTTGTAGCGCATCCCGCTCACTTCCATTGCCAGCTCGGTGTTTCCGCCGCGCAGATCCGCACGGTCCTGTGCCGACGCCCTCTGGAAGGCGGGCAGGCTGGCGAAATCATCCAGATGCTGGCGCCGCCACAACAGGTACTGGCGATAGTGCGCGTACATCAGCACCGCCGTGCGATTGGCCTTGGACGCGGGATTCGTGCCCGGCAGGAATGGCGCCATCGTCTGCAGATAGGCGTTGTAGTGCTGGCGCAAGGCGGGAGAGACCTCGAACTGGCGCTGCAACTCCACGCGTGCCTTTGCGATAGGCAACAGTGGCACACCTGCCGCCAAGGCGTGCCTGTACATGTCGCACAGCGGAATCTGCGAGAGCTTGTCTGCGTCATTCGGCGAACGCCCCTGTTCGCCCGGTGCATACCCACCACCTACGTCCGAATGCACCCCAGGGTAGATGATCTGTTCGCAGTTCGTGCCATCCACCAGGTCCACCGGGAATGAACCGCGTACTTCATGTGCGGCCACCATGTGCACGCAGCGGCGTACATCAGCGGGAATACGCAGGTCTTCGGCTGCCGCCCAGCCGCCGTGGCCGTCGAACACCGATTCAAAGAAGCTCTGCGCGGCACCCACCGAAGCGACCGTATCGAACAGGCCCATGAAATCGATCTGCACGGGAATGCCACACAGGCGCAGGGGACCCGGCCCCGGATCGCAGGCATCACCCAGCCAGTTGCAGAATACGCGTGCCTCTGCCGCGCCCCGCGAGAAGCCGAAGATCGACAGGCGGATGCGGTCCACGCGTGGATTCTGGGCCTGGAACGGGGCCACCTTCTTCGCCAGGAACGCCCGTCGCTCCTGCAATACCGCCCGGCGCGCCGCGTGATCGGCGCGGGTCAGATGGGTACCACGCACCCGCTGCAGCGCACCGACCATGTTCCAGAAGCCACCGCTGAGCGAGTTGCGCAGATCGAGCTCCTTCTCGCCTTGGTTCACAGCCAGATAGTTGGACAGAGGCATTCGTGCTGCCTGAGCCAAGCGCTCCACGTCCTGAAGGCTCAGGCGGAGATCGGCACTCATCTTCCGCGCGACGGGAACGGTGGAGTCGAAGCCCATTGCTTTGGTGACGGTAATACCTGTGAAATGATCGAGGAGGTGGTCCTGGACCTGCATCAGCATCCAGTTCACCCGGCCCTCGCCACCCCAGCCTGCTGCCGCCCCGGCTCGGGCGTGCCATCCGGTGCCGGTGTCGCCGACTTCTTTCAGCGCTTCCGTGCCTACGCCTTGGATGTAGCTGGAGAACTTTTTTCTACGTTGTCCCTCACGGCGCAATTGGTCAGCATCATAGACATCAAAAAGCCGCGACACGTTGCTGTCACTCTTGTCCCCGCGTCTTTTGGAGGCCAGCCTGTGGTTACGAGTCCCATCAAAGAAGCAGCCTACTGACACGTCCACACCGCAGTCGGATCCAGATTCCGACAATGAGGCTGCGTATCGCGCCGCTTCAACGGAGCTCAGTCGCGTCGGATGCTCTGTCGTCGTAGTAGATACCCTTACCCTCACTATTTCGCCTCCTCGCCTGCAGTGGCTTCCAGAAATTTCCTGATCCTTTCTGGATCACCATGTCCGTCGCCGAAGTCGATGTCGTAAGCGAAGCCCGGATATCCTGGGGAGTAGGGAGTGGCCACCACCCGCACCTGGTCATCCGGGAAGTACATGAAATAGATGAAGCCATCCAAAAATGGGGCATAGCGCGGCACAGGAACTTCCTTTTCCACGTAGCTACTCGGATCTTTCAGAAACATGCTGCTTGTTCGATAAGCCACGCTGACCTTCAGGCCCGGATGCCAAAGACGAGGAAGCGTCACACAACACGTGCGCCCGTTACTGCTGGCCTTCGGCTGAATACCTCCACCCCACGCATCATTAATGAAAACAGCACCCAGCCCTTCATCCGAGTAGTTAGCGATACCAATTTTCAAATGCATTTCTGCAGGAGCACCGGTGATGTCGTGGCCAGTATCAGGCTCAATAATGACTGGCTTCGTGGGATCCGGAGGCGTCGGCCCGATGCTGAAGTCCATGAACTTGAGCACGACACCCGCCAGGGCCAGCAGTGCAAGGCCGATCAGCGCAAGCCTCGTCAACAACTTAGTCACGACCTTCATTTGGTCTGAATGCGTCATTCAGCAGTGTCCCCGCTCATGGCGCCTGCCGTGACCATCGAGTACCGATTCAAAGAAGCTCTGGGCGGCACCCACCGAAGCGACCGTATCGAACAGGCCCATGAAATCGATCTGCACGGGAATGCCACACAGGCGCAGGGGACCCCGCCCCGGATCGCAGGCATCACCCAGCCAGTTGCAGAATACGCGTGCCTCTGCCGCGCCCCGCGAGAAGCCGAAGATCGACAGGCGGATGCGGTCCACGCGTGGATTCTGGGCCTGGAACGCGGCCACCTTCTTCGCCAGAAACGCCCGTCGCTCCTGCAATACCGCCCGGCGCGCCGCGTGATCGGCGCGGGCCAGATGGGTACCACGCACCCGCTGCAGCGCACCGACCATGTTCCAGAAGCCGCCGCTGAGCGAGTTGCGCAGATCGAGTTCCTTCTCGCCTTGGTTCACAGCCAGATAGTTGGACAGCGGCATTCGTGCTGCCTGAGCCAAGCGCTCCACATCCTGAAGGCTCAGGCGGAGATCGGCACTCATCTTCCGCGCGACGGGGACAGGAGAATCAAAGCCCATGGCGGAGGTGACGGTGGTCTCGGCGAAATGGGTCAAGAGATGGTCCTGGACCTGCATCAGCATCCAGTTCACCCGACCCTCGCCGCCCCAGCCGGCTGCCGCGCCGGCGCGCGCGTGCCAGCCTGTGCCGGTGTCGCCGACTTCTTTCAGCGCCTCCGTGCCTACGCCTTGGATGTAGCTCGCGAAGCGGGTGGCACGCTTATCGGAATTTGAACCTTGATCGCGGTCAAAGACATCAAAGAGTCGTGAGATGTTTGATTCCGTCTTATCTTGCCGACGAAGGGAGTTCAGCCTGTGGTTTCGCGTTCCATCGAAAAAGCAACCAAGAAAGAGATCAGTACCACAATCTGAGGATGACCCCGCACTTGCTCCAGCGTTGCGAGCGGCTTCGCGATCATTCAATTCGGTCATATTGTCAGAAGCTGGAGAAGATGCCGCCACTCTCATTCATCCACCTCCTTGGGCAAAGTTTCCAACAGGAACTGCGAGACCCTCTCTTCGTCGCGCTCACGGCTAGCGAACTCTATGTCGTATTGGAACTTCGGAACACCAGGAAAATACGGTGTCGCTACCACTCTCACCTGGTCATCCGGGAAGTACATGAAGTAGATGAAGCCATCCAGGAAGGGCTTGTAGGGCGCCACAGGGACGTCCCTTTCCACGTAGCTTGTGGGATCTTTCAAGAACATGCTGCTGGTGCGGTAGGCCACGGTAACCTTGAGCCCCGGATGCCAGAGCCGGGGCAACGTCACACAGCAAGTGGCAGCATTGCCACTCGATCGCGGCTCCATCCCCCCTGCCCAGGCATCGTTGACGTAGACCCTACCCAACCCATCATCCGAGTAGTTGGCCACACCAATCATCAGATGCATTTCCGATGGCGCATTGGTGATGTCATGGCCAGAAGCGAAATCAATAATGATCGGCTTCGAAGGGTCCAGTGGCGTCGGCCCGATGCTGAAGTCCATGAACTTGAGCACGACACCTGCCAGGGCCAGCAGTGCAAGGCAGATCAGGGCAAGCCTCGTCAACAATTTCGTCACGACCTTCATTTGGTCAGGGGGTGTCATTCAATTGGGTCCCAGGTTGTGGCCGCACAGCGGGGTATGATCCTTTCGCAGTCCGCAGCATCCACCAGACTCGCCGGGAATGAGCCGCACTTCATGCGCCCCCACCGTAGGCACGCAACGGCGTACAACCGCAGACAGCAGCACCCTCCATCCTGATCGAGGGCTCATGCGTCCTCTCCGGCAGAGCGCGCATCCCACGCGGTAACGGCCTTGACCGTCATCCGGTGTGCCAGCGCCAGATGGTCGATACCGCGCCGCGCCAAGCGCGCAAGCACGACTTCCGCACAACGATGTACATGTGAAGGCATCATGTCGTCCGGTCGCAGTGATGGCCGCTGCAGCACGAAGCGGGCGATGGCATCGGCCTGGCTCTGCCGGCGTAGTGCCGCTTCCTGTACGGCGGTGAACATCAAGGGGCTGGCATCGATAGCGAACAGTGGTCCCCCGGCGCCTGCCACGCGCATCCAGCCTCCTGTACGGGTGGGCAGATACCAGTCCTGCAGTCCGGCCAGCACACGTCTGCGTTGATCTCCATCCAATGCTTCAAGCAGGACGGCTGCCGCTCTCCCGTCAGCCCAACGCAGCAGCCAGGGCTCTCCCACGCTGGACTCGGCTTCCCAGATGCGTCGCAGGTGGTGGATCAGCGCCCCCGGTTCGGCTGTAGTACGCAGGACAGACAGCATTGGCGCACCAAGGCTCAGGCCCAACAGCGCCTGCCAGCACCGCTCGCGTGCGCGGGCATCATCGGGAAGGGTGAGCAGGCAGGGCGACAAGCGGTCCAGGCCCTCGCCCGCGTAGCGATGCTTGAACAGTGGCTGGATGCTGACTGACAGCGCGTGCAGCGATTCGCAGGCAGTCGGCGCGAATGCCCTGTCCACTAGAACATGTGCAGGCAGGGCGTTTGCCGTCTCTTCGTCAGTGCCCTGCCACGGCAGCCCGGTGTGCTGCCATGGGTCAATCCAGGCAGGCTCAACCATTCTTCAAGGACCATGGCAATCCGGCCTGCATCGCCTTCTGCAGGCACTCCACACAGATCGTCTGCGGGAACTGCGGCAGGGGAAACAGTTCCTGCGCCGGACCGACGAAGGTCCGCCGGCCCGCCCTGAAGGTCAGCGTACCCGGGCACGTCACCCGCAGATGTCCATCAGTCAGCGTGATCGCGGCACCCTCCGCAGTGGCGATGTGCAGGGCGCGACCGGCCGCCAGCTGCACCTCGCCCTGGCCGCTTGTCGCCCGCAGACGGGCCCGTGACTGCAGAAGCACCGCGTCGGCCTGGGCCTGCAGGTCAAGCTGTTGTTCGCCGGCCACTACGCTCAAACCCGTCTGATCCGCGCGGTGCGCCGCACCGGCCAATACACCGATGGCCTGGCGTCCCTGCCAGCGGGCATGGCCGACGACGATGGCCGCGGAGCTGCCGCCACTGGCCAACAGCGTGCAGTCCCGAACTCCCATCTGAAACGCCTGACCGGCCACCTGGCAGATGCCAGTCGGTGCCGACAGGCCCAGCACGGGCGACCGTGTGACGGGGACCTGCTCACCGGCGGTGCTGATGCTCCGCGACGCTGCCACGCTGTCGGCCAGAACCTGCAACACCGATGAGCCGCTGGCCTGCCGGACACAACCGCGCAGTCGTATCGTCTGGTGCCGCCGCGCTGCGTCATCAAACGTCTGTCCCAGCACCAGGGTCTGCCGCAGCAGCGCAACCGGTGCCATCCGCAGACCCGCGGGATCACTGGCAGTTCGCGCCGTGCTGTCCAGCCACAGACCTGCCGTGGCACGTACCGATCCCCATGCGTCGCTACGCAGCTCGTATCCGTTTCCGCGCAGGCTGCCGCGAAAGTTGTGCTGCTGGTGACGCAACTGGCCCAAACTGAGGGAACTGTGGCGCTGGGTGGTACCCAGCCTGACCTGCAGCTGGTTGTCGCTGTCATCGAATTCGAGGCTGCTGCCCCCCTGGCCGTCCCAGCTCTGCGAACTGATGCCCCAGATTGCACCCGCGTTGCGCTGGGCGCATTCGCCGGCGCCAGCGGCATGCCAACGTGGCGCCTGACCACCGGCCAGATTGTTCTGGGCGCTGGTGGCCGCATCACTGGCCAGTGCCAAGGCATCCGGACGCGATTCCCCGCGACCGTTGTAGAGCGCACCGACCACGAGGGGCCTGCGGATGTCTCCGTTGATGAAGTCCACCACTACCTCCTGACCCACGCGCGGCAGGAACTGGCTGCCAACGCCAGGACCGGCGAAGCGCTGGGCGACACGCAGCCATCCACTTTCCGCCCTGCCATCGGTGGCGAAGCCAAACCGCACACGGATGCGTCCTGCGCTGTCCATGTGCAACGGTGCGCCGTCATCGCCGCCCACTACGGTGGCCAACTGTGGTCCAGGCGCGGTGGGACGATAATCCGGGTCCTCCAACCGACGTCGCCACCGCTGCTCAAGCGGGATGGCCTGGAACCGGTTTGCGTACCCCAGTGCCTGCGCGCGTGCTGCTGGCACGGTATCGGGCAGCGTGCAGGCCGGCAGGTCCTGCTGTAGTTCGGCCACCGACGGCAGCAGATTGACTCCGGCATGGTTCACTGCCGTAAGCAACAGCGCGGGCGCCGCTCTCTGACCCGGCACCGGCAGCACCTCGAATGCCTCGCCCGGCTCGAAGTCCGGCTCGGTCCCCTCGCCCGTCCAGCGCCGTTGGTCGCACAGTGCCGCTTCAGCCTCCCGCATCACCTCGGCCAGTGCTTCACGTGTGGTCTGCCACGCCGCGTGGCGTGCTGGCGAGTAGTCTTCCAAAGGACCATCCGCCGCGTCACGCACGGGCAGGCTTGCCGATATCACACGGAGCGCATCGTCATTGTCCGTCACGCGTGTCATTCGGGTTGGCACCACCCTGCGGGACTCATGCAGGAACGCGATGCCCGGGCTGTCCACCACCCGCTGCGTCCGGTGCACCCGCCGAAGACCCGGGAGGACGCTGCATTGCGTACTGTCGCCAATGATCATCAGCGTATGTCCACCCGGCGCCTCAGGCCGTGCTCGAATGCACCAGCCCAGTCCTTCCTCGGCCATCAGCTGCTGCAGGAACGCCATGTCCGACTGGCGATACTGCACGCGATACCCCCGGCACCGCCGGTCCAGCGTACTCGGGCTTCCAGCGTGCCAGCACCAGTGTGCAAGGGGTGCGTGTTCCGAAAGCACGGTATCGATGATGCTGGCGACGTCCTCATCCTGGAATACTCGACTGTGGCGACTGTCGTGCAGCCAGGCTGTCCAGTCCGCCAGATGGACGCGGTAACGCACCAGACTGCCAACACAGGCCACACGTTCAACGCTGCGGATCAGTCCGACGCGGACGACCTCTCCTCCATCCGGAAGGCGGGTGGTGATGCTTGCGGGCCGCGTCAACCAGTCGTCCAGATCCTGTTCGTGTTCGTCACCCAACAGGTCGATCTGGCAGCGCAACTCCCCAGACAACGACTCGTGCCCATGCCATCGCTCGACAATCAGCCGCGTGGCGGTTGGCCCGCAGAACCGATGGACACGCGAAGACGCTTCGCATGCGGCAGTGAATGACGATGATCGATGATGCATGACAGCTCCCTCGGCAGGCATGACCTGCGATGACGTTTGCTGCGCCTGGCACTGGCCGCGAGCTGACCCGCCGGGCACGTGCCCGGCGTTGCAGAATCGTCGTTGCGGCGTCCCCGGCCATCACTGCAATGTGGCTGTCCCCCTGATTCTCTCGGCCTGCAGCTGCTGCTGCACGTGACACGTCAGTTCCCGCGCGGCCAGAATCAGGCCTTCCATCGCGCCCGGTGGCAGCACGTTCTGCTGGCCGCCCCGCGTGCGCGCGATGTGCGCGGCGTACATCACCCGGGTCAGGGTGCCGAGACCTTCGACGGCGCGCCTGAGATCGGCAGGCTGCACTGCGTCGGCGCTGACACCGCCGGCGTCGATTGGCGTCTGCTGGGCCGGCATATGGCCGTCGCAGCGGGACAGTACGTCCTCGACGCGCTGGGCGACGTCCGGAGACAACTGGCTGATCGAGTCACCGACCAGTTGATGCAGGTTGGGGTAGCGGATGCGATGCGACATGGCGATGCTCCTGGCAGCCGGCAGAGTGCGCGGACTGGCATCTTGGCCATCTGCACGTCCGGCAATCAGGAGGTAAAAGCGTCAACTGCCTGATGACTACCCGGAACCGTGAGATCGGACACGCAGCGGAAGCGGCAGAGCGTGCGCGCGCCGGGTGTCTGGCCGTGCAGAACAGATGCGTTCATGCCGTTAGCGACAGCGACGCCCTGGAAGAGGCGTCCCTGCAGGGCCGGGCCCTGCTCGGCAGGCAAAGGATCTGCTACAGCGGCCTGGGCGAGAACGTCAGCGTTGCGATCACGCCGCGCTCGCCCCCGGGGCGCACGCTGACCTGCCAGCCGTACAGGTCGCAGAGGCGGCTGACGATCGACAGGCCGATGCCGCCGCCCTGCGAGTGGCCCGCGTGCGTACCGCGGTAACCGCGCTGGAACAGCTTGGCCGCATCTTCCTCGCTCAGGCCCGGACCACTGTCGGTGACCGAGACCGAGTTGGCCCCTACGTGCACGCGGACTTCGCCATCCTGCGAGTACTTCACCGCGTTGCCGATGAGGTTGCCCAGGGCCACCGAAAGCGCGGCCTCGGGCGCGTCGATCACCAGGTTGCGCTCGCCCTCCAGCGCCAGTTCCAGGGGTTTGCCACCGAGCTGCGCACGGTGCGCGTCCAGCAGCTGCTCGGCCACGCGGGCAACATTGCTGGTGCCCTGCCCCCGCTCGTTCCGCGACAGCAGCAGCAAAGCGCCGATCAGATCACTGCACTGCTGCTCGGCACGCTGGATGCGCTGCAGGCGCTGCAGCACCTTTTCATCCAGGCCGGGACGGGTCAGCAGCAGCTCGGTGGCGCCGCGGATCACCGCCAGCGGCGTGCGCAGTTCGTGGCTGACGTCCGCATTGAACTCACGGTCGCGCTGCACCACTTCGGTCAATCGCGAGGAGTAGTCGTCCAGCGCCTGGGCCAGCTGGCCCACTTCGTCGTCGGGGAAGCGCGGCGCCAGCGGCTCAGGCTCGCTGGTGCCGCCCCGGTAGGCGCGCAGGCGGGCCGCCAGGTCCGATACCGGCTTCATCACCTTCGAGGCCGACCACCAGCCCAGCACCAGCGACAGCAGGCTGAACACCAGCACCGACAGCACCAGTGCGCGGTTGAGCTGCTTGCCACCGCGCATGCTGTCGGTCATGTCATAGGCGAGGAAGAACCAAGCGTCGGGCGTTTTTCGCACGGCCAGCTTGTAGGAATAGGGCTCTCCGTGTTCATCGCCACTGACGCTGTGGATGCCATCGGCAAAGCCCGCCCATTGCGCGCGCTCTTCGCGCACCCGGTCGAACTTGTCCTTGGAATACGCGTACGCCCGGATCTGCAGCACCGGCGCATCCGGGTTGTGCCCGGGATGCTCGTAATAGCGCCGCGCATACTCGTCGATGTTGCGGTTCATCAGCTCCTCCACCAGCTGGTTCTCCACGCGCAGGCGTGCCCAGTTGGTAGCGAACGCGAACAGTGTTGTCAGGCAGAAGCCCAACAACACGAATGACACGATGATTCGACTGCGCAGGCGGCGCCGATACGGCGTGCGCCGGCGCTCCCCCTTGGTTGCCACGGGATCAGCTTTCCGGGGTGGCGATGCGGTATCCGATGCCATGGCGGGTCTGGATCAGCGGCACTTCGAACGGCTTGTCGACCACGGCACGCAGACCGTGGATATGGACGCGCAGCGAATCCGAGTCGGGCAGTTCCTCGCCCCACACGCGGGTTTCCAGTTCCTGGCGGGTGACCACGGCCGGCGCCGCTTCCATCAGCGCCTGCAGGATTTTCAGTGCGGTCGGGTTGAGCTGCAGCAGCTTGCCCTGGCGGCGCACTTCCAGCGTGTCCAGGTTGTACTCCAGGTCGCCGGTTTCCAGCACGCGGGTCTGCACCCCCTTGCCACGTCGGGACAGCGCGTTCAAACGCACTTCCACTTCCTGCAGCGCGAACGGCTTGATCAGGTAGTCGTCCGCACCGGAATCAAAACCCGCCAGCTTGTTGTCCAGCGAGTCACGAGCGGTCAGCATCAGCACCGGGGTCTGCTTGCGCGCTTCGTTGCGAAGCTTGCGGCAGACCTCGATTCCGTCCATTCCCGGCAGGTTGAGATCCAGCACGATCGCGTCGAACTCGTGCACTACGGCCAGATGCAGTCCGGTCACGCCATCGGCGGCGAAGTCCACGGTGTGGCCCCGGTCCTCGAGGTAGTCGCCCAGATTGGCCGCAATGTCGCTGTTGTCTTCGATTACCAGGATTCTCACTGTCACCTCTAGTTGACGAATTTTCCGACGCGCTGGGCCTGGCCCATATCACGCTGTGCCTTGTCCTTCTGCCGGGCGCGCTCGGCGACAGTCATGCACTGCGTCGTGTGCCGGTTCGAACCCGTGGCTTTCTCACGTTGGCATATTAGACGACTATCTTCACGTGACTGTGTCAAAACCGTGTTCACGACCTGCTGGTCGTTGATGACATCGGTTCGTACCCGTTCAGGCATCAGATCCCGGTTCGGGTACTGCTCCACGGCAGCGCGCAGGCGCACCAGCGCTTCGCGGACCCGGCTGCGGTCGGCCATCGTCAGCTCGCTGTAGGTCTCGCCGTCGTTGAGTTCGACTTCGATGCGCTCGAGCTGCTGCTGCAGCGGCTTGCCGGAGGCAAAGACCTCGCCGCCCTGCTTGGATGCGGAGGCGGTGGCGGCCAGGGCCAATCCGGAGAACAGGAGCGCAGGCAAAAGGAGGGACTTCATGGCAAACGGATCCTTGTCTGAGTTGAGAGCCGACTGTATTCGCACCACCTTCACGCCAGCAAGTGCCACGCGTGGGGGCGGCGGACGGCCTACCGGTTGCTGGCAGGGTTGAGATTGTTGAACGTGCGCTGGTCATTGATCAGCGCCTTGCCCTTTTCTTCGATGCGGCGACGTTCGGCGACAGTGAGGCAACGGCCCTTGGGCATGTTGCTGCCGGTGGTGCGCTGGTAGGTACAGACCTGGCGGCTGTCGTCGTGCGCGCGGGCGAGCAGCTGGTTGACCCGCTCCTGGTCGTTGAACACCTGCGCCTGTACCTGCGGCGGCAGCTCATCGACCCGCTGCCGGTCCCCCATGCGCTGGGTGATGCGGGCCAGCGCCTGCTGGATCTGGCTGCGGTCATCGGCGCTCAGTTCGGCGTACTCCGGCGCCTGCAGCGCCTTCTCGACCTGTTGGACCTGGCCGGCAACCGGAGCCTGGCGATCCATCTGCAGGGCGCTCTTCTCTGTCTTGGCGACAGCAGCGCCCGACAGGCACAGCACCAACGCGATCATCGTGACGCGATACATCGCCTACCTCCCGGTCCATCGGAACGAAGGCCCAACTCTACGAGCGCCCCTGGGCCGCCACAAGTGGCGCGTGGCCTACGGACGCGCATAAAAAAGGCCCAGGCGGTGCACCCGCCTGGGCCTGAAGTCGTATCCCGATACCGATCCTGCTGAGAGGCAGAGCTGCGGTTCGCTGAAGCCTACGCCCGCACCGATTAAAGGCATGTTAAAGCAGCGTCTCGCCGCCCAAAGAGAATCTCAACTTACTGAAAAATCAGGATTTTTTCAGCTTCTCGACGTGCTCGATGATGCGCATGGCCACGTCCACCCCGCAGGCTGCCTCGATGCCTTCCAGGCCCGGGGTCGAGTTGACCTCCAGCACCAGCGGGCCCCGCTGCGAGCGGATCAGGTCGACGCCGCAGACCGACAACCCCAGTGCCTTGGCCGAGCGCACCGCGACCTGCTGTTCGGCGCGGCTGGCCTTGGCCGCCACGGCGGTGCCGCCGGCGTGCAGGTTGGAGCGGAAGTCGCCTTCCGGTGCCTGCCGCTGCATCGAGGCCACCACCTGGTCGCCGACCACGAAACAGCGCAGATCGGCCCCCTTGGCCTCACCGATGAACTCCTGCATGAGGAAGTTGGCATACAGGCCACGCAGCGCCTCGACGATCCCGCGCGAGGCACTGGCCTTTTCGGTCAGGATCACGCCGCGCCCCTGCGTTCCCTCGTTGAGCTTCACCACATGCGGCGGCGGCCCCAGCATCGACAGCAGATCGACGGTGTCATCGGGGTTGTCGCCGAACACCGTGACAGGCATGTCGATGCCTTTGGCCGCCAGCAGCTGATGCGCGCGCAGCTTGTCGCGCGAGCGCAGGATCGCGTCGGACGGATTGGGCGTACGCGCGCCCATCAGCTCGAACTGGCGCAGGACCGCAGTGCCATATCGCGTGATCGACGCACCGATGCGCGGAATGACCATGTCCACACCGGTCATCGGCCGCCCTTTGTAGTGCATCGAGAATCCGTCGGCAGCGATGCGCATGTAGCAGCGCAGCGGATCGAGGATGCGCACCGTGTGGCCGCGCGCACGCCCCGCTTCGACCAGCCGGCGGGTGGAATACAGGGAGCTGTTGCGGGACAGGATGGCGAGCTTCATCGCGGCGGGATCGATCGGCAGGCGCGCAGCATAGCGCGGCCGTGTGGCGGGCGGATGATGCCGCGTGGTTGCCGGAACAGGGCGCCACAGTCCAGCCAGCAACAGCCCGACACCGATGCCGTCGGGCTGCGGCTGCCGCGTTTTATCGGCCCGTATTGATCCGTGCAACGACCTCCCGCACCCTCTTGGTGTAGGCCGCCACAAGCTGCCTGGACTGCTCCGGCGTGACCGCCTTGCCGACGTGGCCAGGCTGTGCGGCATAGTCCCGCTGGAAATCGCACATTTCCACGGATACCGCGCTGCTGACGTCGTCCTGCGCAACGGAGGGCGCACCGGTACTGCCATCCGCATTGACGTTGATCATGAACGCGCGGTCGCCCGTGTAGCCGCCGAAGCTGTTCTTCGCGTTGACCATCCCGCAGACAATCGTACCGTCGAACATCGCAAACGCCTGACGGATGACGATCTTTGCCGAGTCAGGATCCTTCAGCGCCCGACGGACCCCCGCCTCCGCTATGGCCCGATCAGCCTCGACCTTCTGTTTTCTTGCATCTTCTTCGGTCGGCGTGCACGCCGCCGCAATACCCATCAACGCAACCGCAAGAATCCGATTCCGCATCCCCCCCCCCTGCCACTGGCTTGAATGTTGCCGCACTTTACCGGCTTATCGCCCCGCCAGACCATCGGCAAGCACGGGAAGCGCCCACGCTTCACCGACTCACAGAGCCGGCAGGCACAGAAAGATGCAAAAGGGGAAACATCCAGGTTCGCGGCCGATCCGGAAAACACACGCATCGTTGCGGAAGATGGAGCGGGCGATGGGAATCGAACCCACGTCAGTAGCTTGGGAAGCTACAGCTCTACCATTGAGCTACGCCCGCGTCGCGTGGTGAAAGTCTATGCGGTCGGGCCGGTGTTGCGCAATGGTGGCCACCGCATGCGCCGGGCATGGCCCGACGCTGCCATGCAGCCTTCCCAGGCCCTTGCGGGGCCTGGGAAGGTGCGTTCGTCAGAAACTGCCGCTGAAGCTGGCAAACAGCGTCGCGTCACGTGCACGCTTCTGCGCGGTGGAGGTGCTCAGGCCGATGTTGCTCTGCAGCCCGAACAGCTCCGTGCGGGCGCCCAGCACCACGGTGGCGTAGTCCTTGTCGAACTTCAGGCCCGGCACGCGGTAGCTGCCCAGCTCCGGCAGGGACTGCAGCCAGGCGCTGGCCTGCTTGGTGTCTTCGAACTCGTGATCGTAGGTGGCCTGCACGTAGGGCTTGAAGGTGCCGCCATCGAAGCGCGCCTGCCAGCCGATGCGACCGACAGTGGAGTCCAGCTCCTGGTTGTTGTAACCCAGCGCAGTGGCCAGCGTGCCGGCGTCGGCGCTCTCGGTATAGCCGTCGATCTTCACCTTCTGCCAGATCACGGCAGCCACCGGACCGTGGCGGAAGCCGCCCTCGGTGCCGAACTCGTACCCCGCATTGATGGCGGCGGTGAGATTGCTGCCATCTGCCGAACCGCCATGCTCACGGGTGGCCGGACCCAGCTGCACCTTGCGGGTCACGTCGTAGTCGAGCCAGCTGTAGCTGACCTGCCCGTTGACCCAGGCACGCTCGCCGTACCAGCCAGCGAACAGGCCCAGCGTGGTGTCGGACTGGGTGAAATCGCCGCGGCTGTTGCCGAAATCGGCATCCATGCGTCCATAGCCACCGAAGCCGCCAAAGACCATGCCGTCACGCGACCAGTCGACACCGAACAGGCCGGCCGGCGCCAGGCCGTCGTAGAGATCGGCGTGGTCATAACGCTGCATGTCGCCGCGCACACCGCCCCACCACGACAGGCCGTCAGCCGGACGACCGCCCAGATGCATGCCGACCTGGTCGGCGCGCGAACGGCCGATGGTCTGCGCCGAATGGCTGAGCACCTGCTGCAGGCGCGGGCCTTCCAGCACGGATACCGCGTACTGGCCCAGCAGTGCATGGCCTGCCGTGGTCGGATGCACGCCGTCGGCGAACAGGTAGGTCTTCGCGGCATCCGGGCTGACGTAGGACGTCGGGTTGCAGCCGATGATGCTCTGCGTCGAATTGGCCGGGTCGATGGTGCAGGCCGTGCTGGTGACGTTGGTGAAACCGTACATGGCCGGATTGGCGGCCACTTCACTGAGCACCGTGAAGGTATCCAACGGGATGAATTCGATGCCCGCCTGCTTCAGCCCGCCATACAGGGCGTTGTTGTAGCCGGCCGACAGCGCGGTGGCGGCGGCGGCATTGGGGCCACGGAAGGACGGCGTCAGGCCGACGTTGGGCAGGTTCGGCACCAGCACGTACTGGGCGCCCGCCTGCTTCAGCGCGCCGACCAGGGCGATCTGGTCGGTGACGGCCGCGCCGATGATGGCCTGCGCCTGTGCCGGCGCCGCAGCGGCCGCGAACAGGTCGTTGGCGCCGCCCCAGACGGTGTACAGGGCATTGGCATCGGCTTTGCCGCCATTCGCGGCAAGGTAGCGGGTGAGTTGCGTCTTCAGCGACGGAATGGGCCCCAGGGCACCAGTGACCTCCACCGACACGCGCGCACCGCCGGCGGCATAGTTGTCGCCGTTCTGGCCGTTGCCGTTGGGCGTACCGTTCAGGCCGTAGTAGTTGGCGACCTGCTGCGACCAGACCCAGCCCGGATTGGTGGTGAACTGGCCGGTGACCTGCTGTGTTGCCGGGGGCAGCAGCGGCCGGAAATAGCCCGCGTCGGTCAGGCTGTCGCCGAAGAACACCGCGTGCGAGTAAGGGGATTCGCCTGCCATGGCCGGAACCGCGGCCAGTGCGATCGCGGCCGCCATCAGGGAGCGGATCGGGCGTTTGCTGAGCAGCATGTAAAGAACTCCTGTGGGGACGTCATTGAGGATCCGGCGTGCGTACGCCGGCGCACGGTGAATGGTTTCACCGCACCGACGATTGCTCACGCTGCGCCGCCGCATGAATTGCCGCGCAGCCCGCCAATCGCAGGCTGCGCCGATGCGGGCGCCGTGCGGAGGAACGGATGGTTTCCGTCCTGACGGGCCATACGCGACAATGCCGCCATGAACATCCAGCTCAACGGCGAACCCCGCACCCTGCACGCTTCGGCAACCCTCCATGACCTGCTCGAGGCCGAGCAGCTGCTGCAGCGCCGGGTGGCGGTCGAGGTCAATGGCGAGATCGTCAGCCGCAGCCGCCATGGCGAGCATCGCCTTGCCGAAGGTGATGTGGTGGAGATCGTGCACGCCCTGGGTGGGGGTTGAGGCACGACGCCCACGCTGCGCGCTCGCCGGGCATGGCCCGGCGCTGCCCCTGCACCTGCCTCCCGGCGGCATCGAAGTGACGACCCCATCTTCAGGCGGATAAGCGATAATCGCGCCATGAACGTTCATGTCTCCCCCGATTCGCTGGTGATCGCCGGCAAGACCTACGGCTCGCGGCTGCTCACCGGCACCGGCAAGTTCAAGGATCTGGAAGAAACCCGCCTGGCCACCGAGGCCGCTGGCGCCCAGATCGTCACCGTGGCCATCCGCCGCACCAACATCGGGCAGAACCCCGGCGAGCCGAACCTGCTGGACGTGCTGCCGCCGGAGCGCTTCACCATCCTGCCCAACACCGCCGGCTGCTACACCGCCGAAGACGCGGTGCGCACGTGCCGCCTGGCCCGTGAACTGCTGGACGGCCACAACCTGACCAAGCTGGAAGTGCTGGGCGACCAGAAGACCCTGTACCCGGACGTGATGCAGACCCTCAAGGCCGCCGAACAGCTGGTCAAGGATGGCTTCGAGGTCATGGTCTACACCTCCGACGACCCGATCCTGGCCAAGCGCCTGGAAGAGATCGGCTGCGCTGCGGTGATGCCGCTGGCCGCGCCGATCGGTTCGGGCCTGGGCATCCAGAACAAGTACAACCTGCTGCAGATCATCGAAGACGCCCGGGTGCCGATCATCGTCGATGCCGGCGTCGGTACGGCATCGGATGCGGCGATCGCGATGGAGCTGGGCTGCGATGGCGTGCTCATGAACACGGCCATTGCCGGCGCGCGCAGCCCGGTGCTGATGGCCAGCGCGATGCGCAAGGCGGTCGAAGCCGGCCGTGAGGCGTTCCTGGCCGGGCGCATCCCGCGCAAGCGCTACGCCAGCGCGTCGTCGCCGGTGGATGGGTTGATCGGCTGATGACCAATCCTTTCGACAGCGCTGGGTCCAAGGCCCCGCCCAAGCCGTTCACCGTCAGCGAGGGGCGCCGCGAGGTGCGCAGTTTCGTGCTGCGCCAGGGCCGCTTCACGCCTGCCCAGCAGCGCGCGTTCGACGAACGCTGGCCGCGCTTCGGCCTGGATTACAGCGGCCAGCCGCGCGACCTGGACGCCACCTTCGGTCGCCCGGCGCACAAGGTGCTGGAGATCGGCTTCGGCAACGGCGCTGCACTGCGCTTTGCTGCCCAGCATGACCCGTCGCGCGACTACATCGGCATCGAAGTGCACGCGCCCGGTGTCGGCCGCCTGCTGAACGCCCTGGCCGACGACAACGCCGACCACGTGCGCCTGTACCACCATGACGCGGTGGAAGTACTGCAGAACGAGATCGCCGATGGCGCGCTCGATGAAGTGCGCATCTACTTCCCGGACCCGTGGCACAAGAAGCGCCACAACAAGCGCCGCCTGCTGCAGCCGGCCTTCGCAGAGCTGCTGGTGCGCAAGCTGCGTGCGGGCGGCCGCCTGCACTGCGCCACCGACTGGGAAGACTACGCCGAACAGATGTGGGACGTGCTCGATGCGACCGCCGGCCTGGTCAACCGGGCCGGTCCGCGGGGCAGCGTGCCGCGCCCGGAATGGCGGCCGCAGACCCACTTCGAGACCCGCGGCCAGAAGCTCGGCCATGGCGTCTGGGACCTGTTGTACGACCGCACCTGACGATCGCCCGAGGACGCCGCGCCCCACATGGATACCGCGCTGACGCTGACCAACGACATGAAGCTCGTACTCGGGCTGGTCGGCTTCACGATGGCGATGTTCCTGTTCGAGCGGATCCGCGCCGACGTCGTCGCGCTGGTGGTGCTGGTGGTACTGGGTGTGACCGGCCTGATCGCCCCGGAGGAGATCTTCGGCGGCTTCTCCGGCAACGCGGTGATGAGCATCATCGCCACCACCATCCTCGGTGCGGGCCTTGACCGCACCGGCGCACTGAACCGGCTCGCGGCCTGGCTGCTGCGACGCGGACATGGCATCGAGCAGCGCCTGCTGATGATGACCACGGCCATCGCCGGCCTGAACTCGTCCTTCATGCAGAACCCGTCGGTGATGGCGCTGTACCTGCCGGTCGCCTCGCGGTTGGCGGCACGCACCGGGCTGACCATGCAGCGGCTGCTGCTGCCGATCTCGGCGGCGATCGTGATGGGCGGTGCGCTGACCATGGTCGGCAACTCGCCGCTGATCCTGCTGAACGACCTGCTGGCCTCGGCCAACAACAACCTGCCCTCCGGCCTGGCCAGCATCGAGCCGCTGCGCATGTTCGCGCCGCTGCCGATCGGCGTGGCGCTGCTGATCGCCTCGCTGCTGTACTTCCGCTATTACGGCGACCGCAAGCTGATCGAGGAAGAGACCCTGGTCAACGATGGGGTCACCCCGGCCCGTACCGAGAGCTACTTCGCCAAGACCTACGGCATCGAAGGCGATGTGTTCGAACTGGTGGTCACCGCCGAAAGCCCGCTGGTCGGCATGACCCTGGGCGAGGCCGAGAGCCTGCATGACGCGCCGCTGCTGCTGGCGCTGAAGACCGGCAACGATACGCGGCTGGCGCCACCGGCGGAAATGCGCATCTGGGTGGGCAGTGTGCTGGGCGCGATGGGTCCGCGCGAGCAGATCGGCGATTTCGCCCAGAACCAGTTCCTGCGCATGTCCTCGCGGCTGAAGCACCTGGGCGACCTGTTCAATCCCAGCCGCGCGGGCATTTCCGAGGCGGTGGTGCCGCCGACCTCGAACGTGATCGGCAAGAGTGCGGCCGACCTGCGCCTGCGCAAGGAGCGCGGCATCAGCCTGCTGGCGATCAACCGCGACAAACAGGTGATCCGCGAGGACGTGCGCGACGTGCAGCTGCGCGCTGGCGACATGCTGGTCTTCCACAGCATCTGGACCGACCTGGCGCAGGCCGCCAAGAGCCGTGACTTCGTGGTGGTCACCGACTACCCGACCGGCGAACAGCGCCCGCACAAGTTCAAGATCGCCATGGCGATCTTCGCGCTGACGATCCTGATCGCGCTGACCAGCAAGCTTCCGGTAGCGCTGACCCTGATGACCGGCGTGGCCGGCATGTTGCTGACGGGCGTGCTGCGGATGGACGAGGCCTATGCCTCGATCAACTGGAAAACCGTGTTCATGATGGCCGGACTGATCCCGCTCGGCTGGGCGATGGACTCCAGCGGCGCGGCGGCCTGGGTCGCCGGCCACACCATCGACAAGCTCCCCACCGGCATACCGGTGTGGGTGCTGGAGCTGGCCCTGGCGCTGCTGACAACGGTGTTCTCGCTGGTGATCAGCCATGTCGGCGCAACCATCGTGATGGTGCCCATCGCGGTGAATCTGGCGCTGGCGGCGGGTGGCAACCCCACCGCGTTCGCACTGATCGTGGCGCTGTCGGCCTCCAACAATCTGATGACGGCGTCCAATCCGGTCATCTCGATGATCACCGGCCCGGCCAACTACACCCCGCGCGAGATGTGGCGGGTCGGCGGACCGTTGTCGCTGATCTACACCTGTGTGGTGGTGCTGATGATCAACCTGATGTTCTGAGGGTCGGGTTCATCGGCAGGGCTGCGCCCTGCACCCCAGTAGTGCCGGCCGCTGGCCGGCAACCTCAACGGCAAAAGCGTGCATTTCGTGGGATGGCGGGGTGGGTCCGACAGATTTCTGCGATCCGCCAGAACGGCGTCGTGCACCGCTTTGGTAGGTGTCGACCTTGGTCGACACGGTAGATCCACGCCATGCGTGGATGCCTTTGCAGAGTCGAGCCATGCTCGACTGCTCCTGGCTTGATGGGTCAGAGCCGTTCTCCTACGGAAAACGGAGCCGCCCCCTAGCCGGCCTCAGGCCAGGTAGACCTGCCCATCACGCACGTCCACCGGCACCGCGCGCAGGCGGTCGCCCTTGCAGGGGCCGGCGATGCAGTCGCCGCTGTCCAGCGCGAACGAGGCGCCGTGGGCGGCGCAGACCAGATGCCCCTCGCGGCTCTTCAGGAACTGCCCCGGCGCCCAGTCCAGGCGACGGCCGGCATGCGGGCAGATGTTCAGGAAGGCGCGCACCTGTGCGCCGTCGCGATACAGCAGCAACGACTCGGCATCGCCCTCGACCACTGCTTCGACCTCGGCAAACGCACCATCGGCAATGGCATCAAGGGCGATCAGGGCAACAGCGGCAGTCATGGCGAAGGCTCGGACAGTAAAGAAGCATTGTCGCACGCCTGCTCAGGTGACTGGCTGCAGGATGAACACAAGTCATTGATTCGTAATAAGCATAGGCTATATTTAACGAGTTTTTCACTCAATGACAGTGCGGGCTCCCGATACTCTGGTTTCGCTGATTTCCCAGCCTATCGAGCCGCCATGTTCAATCGCGATTCCGCCTTCAACCAGTTCCGCACCCTGTTCGCGCCGCGCAAGCCGCGTCACCCGCTGGTGCGCGTTGCCGTGGGCCTGCTCGGCCTGGCGATCCTGGCCGCGATGGTGTTCATCGGCGTGTTCGTCGGTGCGGCGATGATCCTGGTCGGCCTGGCGTGGAAGCTGCTGGCCTCGCGCAAGGCGGGTGCAGCCCGACCGGCCGACCCGACCGTGGTCGAGGGCGAGTACCGGGTGGTGCGCAAGCCGGTGCTGCCGGCCTCGCGCTGAGCCCTGCCGGCCGGCGTGCCCGCTGACGGCGGGCGCCATGCGTTCTAGACTGCGGGCATTCCCTTCCTGGATGCCCGCATGTCCGACGTTTCCGATGTGATCCCTGCACCTGCCACGCCGCGTGTTCCGGTGGTGGGCGGTGGCAGCTTCCCCGTGCACCGCGTCTACTGCGTGGGTCGCAACTTTGCCGACCATGCGCGCGAAATGGGAGCCGCGGTGCCGGCGGCCGACGACCGCGGCCGGCCGATGTTCTTCAGCAAGCCTGCCGATGCGCTGGTGGTCGGCCATGACGATGCCATCCCCTATCCGCCCGCGACGGCCAACCTGCATCACGAAGTGGAGCTGGTGGTGGCCATCGGCCGTGATGCCCCGGCTGGCGAGCTTCCCGTGGCCGATGCCGAAGCGCTGGTGTACGGCTATGCCGTCGGCCTGGACCTGACCCGCCGCGATCTGCAGGCGGCCGCCAAGGAGAAGGGCCATCCCTGGGATGCCGCCAAGGGCTTTGATGCCTCCGCACCGATCAGCGAGATCGTGCATGCCGGCGAAGTGGGCGATCTGGCGGCGCTGAACCTGTCGCTGGAAGTCAACGGCGAAGTGCGCCAGCAGGCCCTGCTGGACCAGATGATCTGGAACGTGCCGGAAATCCTGCACGAGTTGTCCAAGCTGTGGCAGCTGCGCGCCGGTGACCTGGTGTTCATGGGCACGCCGTCCGGAGTGGCCGCACTGAAGCCGGGCGACCGTTTCAGCGCGCGCCTGGAAAACGTGGCCGAGCGCCACGGCGTGATCGCCGGCTGACACCACCTGCGCTACTCTGCGCGCTGTCCACATCCCCCACAGGAGAAAACACATGGGAGTGCTCACCGAATTCAAGGAATTCGCGATGCGCGGCAACGTCATCGACCTCGCCGTCGGCGTGGTGATCGGCGCCGCCTTCGGCAAGATCGTCACTGCACTGGTCGAGAAGATCATCATGCCGCCGCTGGGCCTGCTGATCGGCAAGGTGGACTTCTCGCAGCTGGCGTGGACGCTGTCGCCGGCACGCATCGGGCCGGACGGCAAGGAGATTCCGGCGGTGGTGATCGGCTACGGTGATTTCATCAACACCCTGATCCAGTTCGTGATCGTTGCGTTCGCCATTTTCCTGGTGATCAAGGTCATCAACCGTCTGTCGCGCAAGAAGGAAGCCGCTCCCGCCGCCCCGGCCGAGGAAGTGGTGCTGCTGCGCGAGATCCGCGACAGCCTGAAGAAATAAGGCGTAGCGCCGGGCCGTACCCGGCGAGGCCGCCGCATGTGAAAGCCCCGCTCCGGCGGGGCTTTCGCTTTGCCGGACGTGGCGGAAAACAGCGTTCGCTCCGGACATGACCTCCCGCCCATGCGCGCGTCTGAACGACTGTTAAGCTCCAAGGCTTGGTCCCTTCCCGGAGTTGTCCATGCGTCGCCGCGTCCTTGCCATCGCATCCTCCCTTGCCCTGCTGGCCGCCCCGGCCTTCGCGGCACCGCGCGCCACCACCCTGCCCCCGGCGTCGCTGGCCACGGCCGCGCAGCTGCGCGATCAGGCCCTGGCCGATGACACCGGCTGGAAGGTGGTCGAGTCGCTGACCACCGAAATCGGTCCACGCATCGCCGGCAGCGAAGCCGACGCGCGTGCGGTCGCCTGGGCCGAAGCCAAGTTCAAGGCCCTGGGTTTCGACAAGGTCTGGAAAGAACCGGTGACCTTCCCGAAGTGGGAGCGCCGCAGCGAACACGCCGCCGTGACCGGCAGGAACCCGCAGCCGCTGCAGATCACCGCACTGGGTGGCAGCCCGGGCGGTACCGTTGAAGCAGAGGTCGTGCGCTTCGCCGACCTGGCCGCGCTGCAGGCTGCGCCCGCCGGTTCATTGAAGGGCAAGATCGCCTTCGTCGATTACCAGATGCTGCCGTTCCGCGATGGCCGCGACTACGGCCGTGGTGGCGCGATCCGCAGCAAGGGACCGTCCGAGGCGATCCGCAAGGGCGCCGTCGGTTTCCTGATGCGCTCGGCCGGCACCGATTCGCACCGCGTGCCGCACACCGGCATCACCCGATTCGATGACGGCCTGACCCCGGTACCGTCCGCGGCCCTGTCGGTGCCCGATGCCGACCAGCTGGCACGTCTGCTGGCACGTGGCAGCACTACGGTGAAAGTCGCGCTGGACTGCGGCTGGGACGGTACTGCGACCTCCTACAACGTGATCGGCGAGATCACTGGCCGCACCCTGCCCAAGGAAGTCGTGGTGATCGGTGGCCATCTGGATTCGTGGGATCTGGGCACCGGTGCCGTCGATGACGGCGCAGGTGTCGGCATTACCATGGCCGCGGGGCATCTGATCGGCCAGCTCAAGCAGGCCCCCAAGCGCACGATCCGGGTGATCGCGTTCGCCAACGAAGAGCAGGGGCTGTACGGCGGCAAGGCTTACGCCGAAGCACATGCAAAGGACGTGGCGCTGCACCAGCTGGCTGCCGAGAGCGATTTCGGTGCCGGCCGCATCTATGCGTTCAATACCGGCTCGCCAAACCCGGAAGGCTCGCGCGAAGCGACCCGGCAGATCGCCGAGGTGATGAAGCCGCTGGGCATCGAGTACGCAGCCGACAAGGGCGGCCCGGGGCCGGATATCGGCCCGCTGGCGGCCAAGGGTGGCGCCTGGGCGTGGCTGGCACAGGATGGTTCGGACTACTTCCACCTGCACCACACCGCCGACGACACGCTGGACAAGATCGACCCGAAGGCGCTGGCGCAGAATGTGGCGGCATACACCGTATTTGCCTATCTGGCCGCAGAGGCTGACGGCAACTTCGGCAGTGAAGCCAAAGCGACCACACCGCCGAACGAGTGAGGGGCCACGCCGGGCGATGCCCTGCGGGTGCAGCGGGAAAGGAGGTGCGGACCGAGGTCCGCACCCACCAGAGGGGATCGCACCACCAGAGGGGATCGCACCCACCAGGCTGGGTCACCCCATCTGCCCGGACAGTTACCGTTCCCACGCGCAGGTGTTGCGAACACCAAGCCGGTGCGGATCGAACAGGGGATCCGTCCCCAAGCGACGGTGGTGCTCGTAATCGCGCAGCGCAGCCAGCGCCGGCCTCTGCAGCAGCAGGATGGCGAGGATGTTCAACCAGCTCATCAGGCCCACGCCGATATCCCCCAGCGACCAGGCGACCGTGGCACTGTTCAGCGCCGAGTAGCCGGTGGCCAGCAGGAACAGCAGCTGGAACCCGCCCATCACCCACGGCATCGGGCGGTCCCGGCACAGGTAACTGATGTTGGTCTCGGCCATGTAGTACAGCGCCAGGATGGTGGTGAACGCAAAGGGCAGGATGGCCAACGCCACGAATGAACGGCCGAAGCCCGGCAATGCCGATTCCACCGCGTGCTGCACGAAACGCGGTCCGGCCTCGACGCCCGGCAGATTGCCCAGCAGCAGACGCGCATCATCCGGAATGCCGTTCACCGCCGGGTCGTAGACGTTGTACAGGCCGGTCGACAGAATGAGGAAGGCGGTCGCACTGCACACCACCATCGTGTCGATATAGACCGAGAACGACTGCACCAGGCCCTGCTTGACCGGATGGGAGACCTCCGCTGCGGCCGCCGGGTGCGCACCACTGCCCATGCCGGCTTCGTTGGACAGCAGCACGCCGCGGCGCACGCCCCACTGGATCGCCGTGCCGATCATGGCGCCGAACGCTGCATCCATGCCGAAGGCACTGCGCAGCACCAGCGCTGCGACCTCCGGCACTTTGTCCGCGTTGAGCACCATTACCATCGCGGCCACCAGCAGATAGGCGATGGCCATCAGCGGCACCAGCCACTGGGCGACACCGGCGATGCGGCGTACACCGCCAACAAGGATGGCACCCAGCGCCACCAGCAGTGCGCCGGTGGTGAACACGACCGGTACGTCCCAGGCTTCATTCACCGCGCTGGTGATCGCATTGGACTGCGTACCCGCCAGCATCGCGCCGGCCAGCACGGCGACCAGTGCAAACAGCACCGCATACCAGCGCTGGCCCAGTCCCTTCTCGATGTAGTAGGCCGGGCCACCCCGATACTGGCCACCGGCATCGCGATCCTTGTAGATCTGCGCCAGCGTCGATTCGATGAAGGCGCTGGACGCACCCAGGAAAGCGACAACCCACATCCACAGGATCGCACCGGGACCACCGAAGGCGATGGCCATCGCCACACCGGCGATATTGCCAACGCCCACCCGGCTGGACAGCGACAGGGACAACGCCTGGAACGGGGACACCCCTGCATCGGACCGCTCATGGCGGAACACCAGGCGCAGCATGTCAGGCAGCGCGCGCAGCTGGATGAAGCGGGTGCGCACGCTGAAGTACAGGCCGGCGAGCAGGCACAGCACCACCAGGTAAGGGCTCCACACCACGCCGAGAAGGGCATTGACGATCGATTCGACGTTCATCGCGCCCCCTCAGAAGGACATGCCCAGGGCGACCTGGGGGCTGATGAGGCGGGCGGCATTGCGGCCGGCCACCGTGACCTCCACGCCGGCGATCAGGCCAAGCGAGGGACTGAAGTGGTACTGCAACGCGGGGGCGAAAGTCAGCGTACGGCTGGCCGGGCGCCATTCGTCGACCCGCGCGATGGCGCCTTCCGCGCCGGGAGCGAAGCCGCTGAGGCGTTGCCGGGTCTCGCGGCTGGCCGCCACTTCCATCACCGCCACCCAGCGGGGGTTGACGCTGTATTCGGCGCCGATCGACAGGCCCAGTACCGAACCGCGCGCGATGTGGCCCTGGAAGCCCGCGGCGGTACCGTACACGCTGGCACCGGTGAGGGCCGTGCGGGAAGGCGCCGGACCCGCGCTTAGCTGGGCACGCCAGCGCAGTGGCCGCTCGTTGCCCAGCCACACCACCTGCTGCACGCCCAGCGCGGCAACGGTACGCTGCACGCCGTCACCCTGCGCGTCGAGCGGATTGCCGGTGATGCGGTCATGGCTGCCCGTGCTGAAGCGCTGCACGAGCGCTACTGAAACCGCGGGCCGGGTGCCATCCGCATTGGCCGCCTGCAGCAGATACTGCAGGCGCGCAGTGGTGTCACCCGCGCGGAAACCCCGGCTGTGCGCGGCACCGGATTCGGCGCGCGACGCGCTCAGGTTGACCTGGCCGGTGATCCGCTCGCCCAATCCATAGGCGATGGGCACCACCACCGTCCAGCCGCCACTGCGTTCGCCACTGCGCTGGCGCTGGCCACGGTCATCGAAGTGATCGCGGCTGTCGACACGTACCAGATAGGGTTCGATGTAGCCGTGCCCCTTCGGCATGCCGGCCGGATTCGGGGTGATCAGCGGACCCGTGAAATTGACGCCTTCCAGACTGCGTGCGCCGGCATGCACATCGACCGACGCAAGCAGGCTTGACAGCGAGAGGAGCGCGCCGAGGGCGCAACGATGACGACCATGCATGTGGACCACCTTGCCTGACAGGAATGGAACTCCAACCTGGGTCGAGCAAGAGGGCGCAACAATGAGGCAAGTTTCAAAAGCATGCTTGATCGGAAAAATCAGGCTGTACGCAACGCGAGACGACGTTATCAGCCTTAAGCCGCCTTGACGCTGCGCGACGTCCGCGGTGGTCCCGCCGGCACATCGCGCAAAAGAAACCCGGCCACGGGGGCCGGGTCCTGGCAGCCGATGGCGGCGACCTGTCCGTCAGCCGTCGCGACGGCTCGCCCACTGCGCCAGCAGCACTGCGGTGGCCGAGGCCACATTGAGGCTCTCCACCGCGCCACTGCCGGGAATGGAGACCTGCAGGTCACATTCACCGGCCAGGTCACGGTCCATCCCCTCGCCTTCGGCGCCCATGACGTAGACCAGACGCGCCGGCAGCGACGTGCGGAATACATCGTCACCGCCATCGACGAGTGTGGCCGCCAGACCGAAGCCGGCATCGCGCAGCTGGGCCATCGCCTGCGGGGTCGCAGGCAGCTGCACCAGCGGCACTGCTTCGGCACCGCCTTCGGCCACGCGGGCAGCCGCACCGGACAGCGCCAGCGTGCTGCCGGCCGGCAACAGCAGCGCCTTCGCGCCGAAGTGCGCCGCCGAACGCAGGATCGCGCCGAGGTTGTGCGGATTGCCTACGCCATCCAGCCACAGCGCCAGTGACGGGCCTTCGCCGATCTGCTGCAGCCACTGCGCCAGCGGCACGGTCGGCGCACGCAGCACGTCGGCCACCACGCCTTCGTGGTGGGTGGTGCCGGCCAGCTTGTTCAGATCGCCTTCCTCGACCACGCGGTAACCCACGCGGTTGGCCACGCACCACTTCAACAGCGGCTGCAGGCGCGGAATCCGGGCCTCCAGCAGATACAGCTTGCGCAGTGCCTGCGGCCGCGCTGCGAACGCGGCCAGCACGGCATTCAGGCCGTACAGGCGCAGCTCATCGCTGCCTCCGCGTCCACCGCCGCCCGTTGCCGGCAGGTCCGTGCGCGGCAACGGTGTGGCGCGCGGCGGACGAGCGGACGGGCGGCGGTTGTTCCAGGGGTTGTTCACTTACACGTTCTCCTGCTTGCGCTGGCGCCAGAAATCGGCGTTCCGGATGCCCAGTGCATCGGGATCGAACGTCGGATCCAGGCCCAGCTTCTTCTGTCGTTCGTAATCGCGCAGCGCCAGCATGGCGGGCTTCTGGATGATGAAGATGGCGATGATGTTCAGCCAGGCCATCAGGCCCACGCCGATGTCACCCAGGCCCCAGGCCAGGGTCGCGTTGTGGAACGCACCGAACACCACCATGGCGATGATGCCCAGGCGCAGACACAACACGGTCAGCGGACGGTGCTTGTTGTGGTTCACATAGCTGAGATTGGTCTCGGCCATGTAGTAGTACGCCATGATGGTGGTGAAGGCGAAGAAGAAGATCGCCAGCGAGACGAACGACGCGCCCCAGCCCGGCAGCACGGCTTCAACGCCGGCCTGCGCATAGCCCGCCCCTTCCGGAATGCCGGCCAGGCCCTGGAACACCGGAGGCGCGCCTTCCACCGGCGAGTACACGTTGTAGGTGCCGCTGGCCAGGATCAGGAACGCGGTGGCGGTGCACACCATCATGGTGTCGAAGTAGATCGCGAACGCCTGCACGTAGCCCTGCTTGGCCGGATGCGAGACTTCCGAGGCCGCCGCCGCGTGCGGGCCCGAGCCCTGTCCGGCTTCGTTGGCGTAGATGCCGCGCTTGACGCCCCATTCGATCGCCAGGCCCATCATCGCGCCGAACGCCGCATGGGTGCCGAACGCGCTGTTGAAGATGATGCCGAACATCTCCGGGACGCGTTCGTAGTTGATGATCATGATGACGACGGCGGTCAGGATGAAAGCCGCCGCCATGAACGGCACCACCACTTCAGCGAAACTGGCGATGCGCTTGACGCCGCCGAAGATCACCACGCCCAGCAGCAGCGCGACCACGATGCCGATGCCGAGCTTGAGCGCGGCAACCGATTCCATGCCGAAGGCCTGGCCATCCAGCGGACCGCACAGCGCACCGCCACGGCAGGCATTGATGATGCTGTCGGCGATGGCATTGGCCTGCACCCCTGGCATCAGGAAGCCGGCGGCGATGATCGTGGCGATGGCGAAGGCCATGGCATACCACTTCAGGCCCATCGCCTTTTCAATGTAGTAGGCCGGGCCACCACGGTAGCGGCCTTCGGCATCCTTGGTCTTGTAGATCTGCGCCAGGGTGCATTCCACATATGAGGTGGATGCACCGAGGAAGCCCATCACCCACATCCAGAAGATCGCACCGGGGCCACCGAAGGCGATGGCCGTGGCCACGCCGGCGATGTTGCCGATACCCATGCGCCCGGCCATGGACATGGCCAGGGCCTGGAACGAAGAAACGCCGGCGTCGGACTTTTCACCCTTGACGGTGAGGCGGCACATTTCCACGAAGCCGCGGATCTGCATGAAGCGGGTGCGGGCACTGAAGTAAAGGCCGGCCGCCAGACACACGAAGATCAGTGCCTTGCTCCAGATGATGCTGTTGACGAAATGTACGGTAGCTTCCACGCGCGCTCTCTCCAGTCGGCGGGGTGAATGGACGTCCCGTCGGCTGGAAGGGACCGGTCGATTCTCCCTGATCGAAGGTCGCTGCGATAGCGCCGGAAGGCATCCGCCGGGCCAGGCCCGGCGCTACCCGGTCCGCGGGGGGGAGCGCCGGGGCCAGCCCGGCGCCCGTCAGGGGACCGCGGTGCGCACCCGCGCGAACCGGCGCAGGTCATGCAGGGTGCCGCGCTTGTAGATGGCGCAGCGCTCCACGCCCTCTTCCTGGAAACCATTCTTTTCCAGCACCCGGGCCGACCCCAGATTGAAGTCCACCACGGTGGCCTGGAGCCTGAACAGGCGCAGTTCGTCCATCACCCACGGCGCGAAGACGCCCACCACGCGGGTCATGATGCCCCGCCCCCAGTACGCCCGCCCAAGCCAGTAACCCAGCTCGGCAGTATGGCCACGCTCGGCCACGCCCGGCTGGGCACCGATGCTGCCGCAGGCCTGGCCGTCGATCTCGATGGCCAGTGCCAGGGTGCCCGGGGTCAACACGCGACCGGCAAGGAACGCCTCACCGTCCTCACGTGTGTAGGGATAGGGGAAGCGATCGCGCAGGCCGCGTGACACCTCGGCATCGTTGGCATGACGCAGCAGCGATTCGAGGTCGCCGCCGCGCCATGGACGCAGCTGGAAACCGTCGCCGCGCAGCACTGGGGTCGGGGCCCTTTCCTGCGGGGCAAGGGATCCGCCCCCGTCGGCGCGACGGTCAGGCATGCCCGCCCACCGAGGGCGACGCTGCTTCCTGCTTTTCCAGCTCGCGCTTCACTGCTTCCGGCGAGCGCGTGTACGGGGCCAGCCGTGCGTAGAACGCCGGCACCACGAACAGCGACAGGAAGGTGGACAGGGTGACGCCGAAGATGATCACGATGCCGATCGTGCCACGGCTCGCCGAACCCGGTCCACCAGCCACCACCAGCGGAATCGCGCCGACCACGGTGGCGATGGAAGTCATCAGGATCGGACGCAGGCGCACCATCGATGATTCGATGATGGCCTCGCGCACGCTGCGGCCGTCGTCACGCAGCTGGTTGGCGAACTCGACGATCAGGATGCCGTTCTTCGCCGCCAGGCCGACCAGCATCACGATGCCGATCTGGCTGAACAGGTTCACTGTGCCCCCGCTCAACCACAGGCCGACCAGCGCGCCGAGCACGCCCAGCGGTACCGTCAGCATGATCGTCAGCGGATGGATGAAGCTCTCGAACTGTGCGGCCAGCACCAGGTACACCACCAGCAGGGCCATGGCGAAGGTCAGCAGGACCGCACCGCCGGCGCTCTGGTACTCGCGCGACTCGCCCTTCCAGTTCACCTGCGCGTACTGCGGCAGCTCCTCGCGCGCGACGTTCTGTGCCCAGGCAATGGCCTCGCCCAACGGGTAGCCCGGCGCAAGGCCTGCGCTGATGGTGATCGAGCGCAGGCGGTTGAAGCGGTTCAAGGTGCCTGCCTCGGCAACCTCGCTCAGGGTGACCAGGTTCGACAAGGGCACCAGCTCACCGGAGGTGGCACGCACGCGGATCGCGGCCAGATCGGCCGGCGTGGCGCGTCCGTCGCGGCCCGCCTGGACCAGAACGTCGTACTCTTCGCCGTTGTCGACGAAGGTGGTGACGCGACGCGAGCCCATCATCGTTTCCAGCGCCGAGCCGATTGCGGTGACGGGCACGCCCAGGTCGGCCGCGCGCTGGCGGTCGATGTTCACCCGCATCTGCGGGCGGGTTTCCTTGTAGTCCGAGTCGGGGCCGACCAGGCCGGGATTGTCGGCCATGCGCAGCAAGATGCGGTCGCGCCACTGCGCGATCTCGGCGTACTCCGGGCCTCCCAGCACGATCTGGAAGGGCTGGCCGCCGCTGCGGACCAGGCCACCGCCGACCTGCGTGCGCACGCGCACGCCCTGGATGGTGTCCAGCTCCTTCTGCAGCTCATTGGCGACCTCCGGGGTGCCTTCGCTGCGCTGGCGCCACGGCTGCAGGAAGATGCTCACCCGGCCGGTGTGCATTTCCTCGCTTGCGCCCCAGCCACCGGGCACGCGCGGGTTGGCGCGCACGATCGGCTTGTCCGCTCCGACGTGGGGCGCCAGCATCGCTTCGACCTGCTGCACCTGCTGCACGGTGTAGTCGTAGCCTGCGCCTTCCGGGCCGTCGATCATGATCTGGAACGAGCCACGGTCTTCGGCTGGCGCCAGTTCCGAGGGCAGCACCTTGATCAGCAGCCAGCTGGCAGCCAATGCCGCCGCCATCACCAGCAGGTAGATCCAGGTGCGGTCGACGTGGCGCTGCAGGATGCGGCCATAGGCGCCGGCCAGCCGCTCCAGGTTGCGGTTGACGAAACCATGCAGGCCCCGCGGCGCCTGCCCGGTATGCGGCTTGAGCAGTTTGGAGGCCATCATCGGTGTCAGCGTCAACGCCACGAACGCGGACAGCGCCACGGCCGCGGCCAGCGCCACCGCCAGCTCGCGGAACAGGCGCCCGGTGTTGCCCTCGAGGAACCCGACCGGCAGGAACACCGCCACCAGCACCGCAGTGGTCGCGATCACCGCGAAGGCCACCTGCGTGGTACCCCGCTTGGACGCCACCAGCGGCGGCTCACCCAGATCGATCCGGCGCTGCACGTTCTCCACCACCACGATCGCATCGTCGACCACCAGGCCGATGCACAGCACCAGCGCCAGCAATGTCAGCAGGTTGATCGAGAAATCGAACGCGTACAGCGCGATGAACGCGGCCACCAGGCACACCGGTACCGTCACGGCCGGAATCAGCGCTGCGCGGAAACTGCCGAGGAACAGCCAGATCACCGCCAGCACCAGGATCATCGCCTCCACCAATGTGGCATAGACGCGATCGACGGCCGCTTCGATGAAGGTGGTGTTGTCGAAGGCAACGAAGATCTGCGTGCCCTTGGGCAGCGTCAATGCGACCCGCTCGGCTTCGGCGCGCGCGGTGCGCGCGACGTCCAGCGAGTTGGCGGTGGAGGTCTTGACGATGCCCAGGCCGATGCCCGGCTCGCCATTGCTGCGGTAATAGGCGCGGCGCTCGGCCGACGCCAGCTCGATCTTCGCCACGTCGCCCATGCGCACGACGTAACCGTCGCTGCCCTTGCCCAGCGGGATGGTCGCGAAGTCTTCGGGCTTGATGTAATTGCGTTCCACGCGCAGGGTGAAATCGCGGTCGGTGGATTCGATGCGCCCGGCGGGCAGTTCCACGTTCTCGTTGCGCAGCGCGGTTTCCACATCACCGGTGGTCAGTCCACGCGCGGCCAGCTGATCGCGGTCCAGCCAGATGCGCATCGCATAGCGCTGGCGACCACCGATACGGACCTGGGCGACGCCATCGAGGCTGGAAAAGCGGTCGACCACATAGCGGTCGGCGTAGTCGCTCAGCTCCAGCGTATCCATGGTCGAGGAGACCATGTTGAACCAGATGATCGGATCGGCATCGCTCTCGACCTTGGCGATCTCCGGCGGGCGCGCCTCTTCCGGCATGCGGTCGGCAACCCGGCTGACGGCATCGCGCACGTCATTGGCCGCGGCCTCGATATCGCGGTTGGAGGTGAACTCGATGCTGACCTGCGAGCGGCCGTTGGTGCTGCGCGCGTTGATGGTATCGATGCCTTCGATGCCGGCGAGCGCATCTTCCAGCACCTGGGTGATCCGGCTTTCGATGACCGCTGCCGAGGCACCGGTGTAGTCGACCGACACCGACACGATGGGCGGATCGATGGCCGGCAGTTCGCGCAGCGTGAGGCGGGTGAAGGACATGATGCCCAGCACCACCAGCAGCAGGCTCATCACCACGGCGAACACCGGCCGCTGGATGGAAACGTCGGACAGCTTCATCCGCCCTGTTCCTCGGTCGCGACCGGCGCAGGCGCATCGGCAGGCTTGGCACCGCTGGCCGGCGCCGCATCACGGGCGGCCACCTTCAGACCCGGGCGCAGCTTGCCGGTGCCGTCGACCACGATGCGCTGACCGGCGGCCAGCCCCTGCTTGATCTCGACCACGCCGGCACGGCGCGCGCCGGTGACCACGTCCACGCGCTCGACGCTGTCGTCGGCGCCGATGCGGTACACGAAACTGTCACGGCCCACCTGCACCACCGCGATCTCCGGGATCACCAGCGCCGGGCGCTCGGGGCGGAACAGGCGCACATCGAGCAGCATGCCCGGGCGCAGCGCATGGTCGGCGTTGGCGAAGTCGGCCCGCACGGTCACCGCGCGGGTGGCCGGGTCGATACGTGCATCGATGGTGGTGACCTCTCCTTCGAACGTGCGCCCCGGCCACGCGACGCTGGTCGCGCTGACCTTGTCGCCCGCCGAAAGCGCGGCCAGTTCCACTTCGGGCACCTGGAAATCGACGTGCATGCGCTCGATGTCGTCCAGGGTGGCAATCACCGTGGTCGGCGTCAGCAGCGTGCCAGGGCTGACCTGGCGGATACCCAGCACACCTGCGAACGGCGCACGCACACGACGGTCGCCGATGTCGGCCTGCATCTGCGCGACACGGGCCTCGGCGGCATCGCGGATCGACTTCTGCGTATCCAGCGTGGCGCTGGACACCAACCGCTGCGTGGCCAGTTCGCGCTGCCGGCGGTACAGCTGGTCGGCCTCGTGGAAGGTGGCCTGCGCCTGCACCAGCGCCGCTTCCTGGGCCTGGCCGCGCAGAGTCACGATCGGCGCACCCGCAGCGATCTGCTGGCCGCTTTCGAAGTGCACCTTCTCCACGATCTCACTGACCTTGGCGGTGACGCTGATCGACTCCCGCGCCTTGGCCGTACCCAGCGCCTGCAGGGTGTCGTTCCATTGCGTGGGCTGCACGATCTGCGCGGTGACCGGCACCGCTTCCCCCTGCCGTCGCGCGGCGGCCTCCTGTTTGCCTGCGCACCCGGCCAGGACAGCCAGGCTGAGGCCAAGGGCCAGGGTCGAAGCGATACGAGCCAACATGAACGGTCCTGATTGATGCACGGCCGCCGAGTGTAGGCATCCCCCCGCGAAGGCGGTATATGCCAAGCGTTTACCGGCGTGGAACCGGCGTCGCGATAGCGGCCTGAACCCGTTCCATGCAAGGGTCTGTGCGGCGGTGTCGGCGTATGTCGGGATGTATCCGGGCGGCCGCTGGGCGCGCCGCTGCCGTAGAGTCGGACAGGTCCGGCGGAGGGCGTCGGACCGGGTCGGATCCTGGCGGGGATCCGATCCGGTTGTTCCTCTCCCCGGCCGATCCATCGGGGCCTGGCCGCGTTGTTGCTGTTGGGCCAGTTCTTCGCAGGTGCAGGGCGCAGCCCTGCCCGAGCATCCTCACACCGTGATGGTCTGGGTCAGCGATTCCCAGGTCGGCGGCAGCGGCCACGCGGCCACCTGGTTGCCGTCCAGTACCCGGCGCAGGTCCCGCGGATCGATCTGCGGCGCCAACACATGCACCAGCTCCAGCGCATAATCACGCAGCACGCGGTCACGCGGCAGCACCGCCCAGGCGATGCACTCGGCGATCGGAGCGGGTGCCGGCCATGCCTTGAGGTCTTCGTCGAGGGAACTGACCGCCATTTCGGCCAGCAGGCCCACACCCAGGCCGGTACGGACATAGGTCTTGATCAGATCGGCGTCCAGCGCAGTCAGCGCCAGATCCGGAACCAGCCCGTTGGCAGCAAAGGCACGCTGCAGCGACGAGTTCGGGCGCGTGGACGATTCATAGCTGATCAGCGGCTGGCGGGCGAGCGCCGCCAGGTCCGGTGCGCGGCCCGCGCGATCCAGCGGATGGCCCTTGGGCACCACCACCAGCCGCCGCCAGCGGAACAACGGTACGGCGATGCCATCGCCAGGCTCCCCACCGGCCGTACTGATGATGGCGATGTCCGCATCACCCTGGTTCAACCGATCCAGCGCATCGGCTTCGGCGGCCTGCTGCAGGTGCACGCTGACCTGCGGATACGCCTGCTTGATCGCCGCCACCGCCGGCGGCAGCACGAAGCGCGCCTGGGTATGGGTGGTGGTCAGGATCAGCTGGCCCTGGCTTTCGCGGCGCTGGTTGGCCGCGTAGGTGCGGATGTTGTTGGCCTCGGCCAGCACGGCGCGCGCGCGGGAGATCACCTCGGTACCGGCCGGGGTAACGGACTCCAGGCTGCGACCCTTGCGTACGAACAACAGGAAGCCCAGCTCGTCCTCCAGCTGCTTGAGCTGCTTGGACAGGCCGGGTTGGGTGGCGTGCACGCGCGAGGCAGCCAGCGTGATGTTCAGCTCGGCGTCGGCGATGGCGACCAGATAGCGCAGCTGGGTCAGCGTCATGGGCGGGCAGGCAGCAGGGGCGGAGGTCCACTCTAGGGTCAATTACCGTCACCAGCTTATAACCAAAGGTTGTTTAAGAAAGGCATCTGGTCATTTCCGGGCGTCATATGCCGGCGCTACGGTCAGCCGGCAGCCGCTGGCGTGAACAGCCAGCCCTCCCTCTTCCGCCCGCCGTCCTGGCGCGGCCCCGCCTCCGGAGCGCTTCCATGGCCCTGTACGACTCCATCCTCGACACCGTCGGCAACACCCCCATCGTCAAGCTGCAGCGCCTGGCGCCGCCGCAGGTCAGCCTCTACGCCAAGGTCGAGTCGTTCAATCCCGGCGGTTCGGTCAAGGACCGCCTGGCGCTGGCGATCATCCTCGACGCCGAGGCCCGTGGCCTGCTCAAGCCGGGTGACACCATCGTCGAAGCCACCTCGGGCAACACCGGCGTGGCGCTGGCGATGGTGGCCGCCGCCCGTGGCTACAAGTTCGTGGCGACCATGGTCGAGACGTTCTCGGTGGAACGCCGCAAGCTGATGCGTGCCTACGGCGCCAAGGTGATCCTGACCCCGGCGGCGGAACGTGGCAGCGGCATGGTGCGCAAGGCGCGCGAACTGGCCGAACAGCATGGCTGGTTCCTCGCCAGCCAGTTCGCCAATCCGGCCAACCCGGCCTACCACCGCAACACGACGGCGGCGGAGATCCTGCGCGACTTCGCCGGCAGGCGCCTGGACTATTTCGTCAGCGGCTGGGGAACCGGCGGAACCCTCACCGGTGTCGGCGAGGTGCTGAAGGTCGCACGGCCGCAGACCCGCATCATTGCCACCGAGCCAGCCGGCGCCGCGCTGCTCAAGGGCGATGACTGGAAGCCGCACAAGATCCAGGGCTGGACGCCGGACTTCGTGCCGGACGTGCTCAACCGCGACGTGGTGGACGAGCTGCTGAGCGTGGACGACGAACGCGCCATCGCCACCGCGCGCCGGCTGGCCGCCGAGGAGGGCATCTTCGTCGGCATCTCCGCCGGCGCCACGGTCGCCAGCGCGTTGGATGTGGCCAGCCGCGCCGAGCCGGGTTCGGTGATCCTGGCGATGCTTCCGGATACCGGCGAGCGCTACTTCTCCACGCCCCTGTTCGCCGACGTGAACGAAGGTTCCGACGACGACTGGCTGGCCGGCCTGCCGTGATGCACAGGGTCGGATCCCTTTCCCGTCCGGGAGAGGGCTCTGACCCTGCCGGCGCACCTCGGAAACATGGGGTCAGAGCCTTTTCCATACGGAAAAGGCTCTGACCCCTTTCTGCTTCAGCCTGCGTGAAGGTGGCGACCGCCATCGTGCGTGAAGACCGTCGGATCGCAGCGCGTGAGACGGTCATGACGCAGCATCGATGGCCTGTCCCCTACGCTGGGTACAGCCGCCGCAGGTACTGCGCGGAACATCCGACAGGCAGGAGACGGACGCATGAAGATCGAAGTGTGGCAGGGCGACATCACGACCCTGGCGGTGGATGCGATCGTCAACGCGGCCAATGAATCGCTGCTGGGCGGCGGCGGAGTGGACGGTGCGATCCACCGTGCCGCCGGCCCCGGCCTGCTGGCCGAATGCCGGCAACTGCCGGAACTGCGCCCAGGCGTGCGCTGCCCGACCGGTGAAGTGCGCGCCACCGGCGCCCATGCATTGCCGGCGCGGCACGTGCTGCACACGGTGGGCCCGGTCTGGCACGACGGCCTGCGCGATGAACCCGCGCTGCTGGCCAACTGCTACTGGAAATCGCTGCAGCTGGCCGAATCGCTCGGGGTGCAGTCGATCGCGTTCCCGGCCATCAGTTGTGGCGTGTACGGCTATCCGCTGTACCAGGCCGCGCAGATCGCCGTGACGGAAACCCTGGCGTGGCAACGCAGCCATGCACAGCCGATGCGGATCGTGCTGGTTGCTTTCAATACCGCCACGGCCAAGGCGTATCAGCAGGCCCTGGCCAGTGCCGGGCAGAACGCGGACAACGAAGTGCGCGGCACGCTGCTGCCGCCACTGGGCGATACCGGCTTCGCTGCCGCGCATTGAACACGGGGCGGCGGCACTGAAGAAAAGGCCGGGCAATGCCCGGCCTTTTCATTGCGGCAGTGCCCCTGGACGCGTCAGCGGCTGGCCGCGTCGACTGCGGCGTCATCCGGCACGGCCGCCGCATCCGCCGCTGCGCGGGCCGCCGACGCCGCGGCGCCGGCAGCGCTGGCGCCATCGATCTGCACGCGCACCTCGACCAGGCCCTGCTCGTCGCTGAGGCTGGAAACATCGACGGTGTAATGACCGGCCGGCAACGATTCCTGCAGACGCGCGTTGGTGCCGTTGCCGCCGTCGTCGTCGACCAGCTCGACGTCACCGCCGACCACACGCAGCACGGTGTCCACCTGACCGGAGATCGCATCCAGGCGAACGTCGCCCGGACGCTCCAGTGTCAGCAGGAAGCGACGGCGACCTTCGCTGTCGAGCATGGTGAACACGCTGCCCGACTGCGGCAGTTGGGTACCGTCGCGCTCGACGATGTTGCCCGGCAGCTCGGTGCGGGCAACGGTCAGCTTGAAGGTGCCGGACGCATCGTCGTCCAGCCCGCGCACGCCCAGCGTGTACTTGCCGGACTGCAACGGCAGCGAGAGGCGCGAATTGGTGCTGTCACCGCCATCGTCGTTCTCCGCGTCGATCTCGCCGCCCTTCAGCTTCAGCACGGTATCGAACGCATCGGACGACAGGTTGACTTCATAGAGGCCGGCCTTGTCCACCTGCAGGGTGTAGTCCTGCGATCCGGAGACCAGCATGTCGACGACTTCGCCACTGCCTGCGATGGGCTTGCCGTCGTAGGGCACCAGCTTCTCCACCCGCAGGCGATACGGGCCGTAGGCGGTCGGGCTGTCGGCGTTGACCGCCACCTGGTAGGTGCCGGCGCCGTTGGCGCGGAACGCCAGCGATACATCCCCGCTGCGCTCATAGCCGGTGCGGCTGCTGGCGACCAGGCTGCCATTGTTGAACACGGCAATCGAGCCACTGAGGGCACCGGTCAGCTTCATGCCCACCAGCTGCTTGTCCTCCAGCGTGATCTGGTACAGCTGGTGGTGGCTGCCGTCATTGAAATTGATGCCGCTGCGCGAGGTGATCTCGCCGGAAACGGGCTTGTCGAACTCGAGCGACGGGGCCTTGCCCACATCCGCATTGCTGCCGGAGCGGTTGCAACCGCCTGCGGCGAGGACCGTAGCAACGGCCAGCGTGATTGCTGCCAAACGCATGTTTTTTCTCCTTGGCCTTCCATGTGTGTCCCCCGGGCCGGCCGGGCCCGCGGGAGGCGGAAAAGATACCCGCAAAAGCAAACGCCGGCGTGAGGCCGGCGTTGCCCTGTTCATCCTGCGATGGAACCGATCAACCGTTCCACTTGCCCAGTGCAGCCAGGCCGTTTTCCTTGGCGCGCTCGAACACGGTCTTCTGCGCGGCGGCGTAGTTGCCCTTCATGTCCTTGGCCCACAGCTTCAGTGCCGCCTGCTGCATGGCACGGCCGTAGGAGAAGCTCAGCGGCCACGGCAGGTTGCCCAGCTGGTTCATCGCATTGAGGTGGGCGGTGGACTGTTCATCGCTCTGGCCGCCGGACAGGAACACCACGCCCGGCAGGATCGCCGGCACGGTGCTCTTCAGGCACATCACGGTGGACTCGGCCACTTCCTCGACGTCGGCCTGCTCTTCGCAGTCCTTGCCCGAGATGACCATCGAAGCCTTCAGGATGGTGCCTTCCAGCAGCACGTTCTGCTGGTACAGGGCGTCGAACAGCGAACGCAGGGTGGCTTCGGTGACTTCGTAGCAGGTCTCGATGTCGTGGTCGCCGTCCATGATCACTTCCGGCTCGACCATCGGCACCAGGCCGCATTCCTGGCACAGCGCGGCGTAGCGGGCCAGCGCATGGGCGTTGGATTCGATGCAGGTGCCCGACGGAATGCTCTCGCCGATGTTGATGACCGCGCGCCACTTGGCAAAGCGCGCACCCAGCTTGTAATACTCCTGCAGGCGCTCGCGCAGGCCGTCCAGGCCTTCGGTCACCAGCTCGCCCGGGCAGCCGGCCAGCGGATGCGCACCCTTGTCCACCTTGATGCCCGGAATCATGCCGTGGTCGGCCATGTACTTGGCGAACGGCACGCCGTCCTTGGTCGACTGGCGGATGGTTTCGTCGTACAGGATGGCGCCGGAAATGTGCTCGTTGAGCTTCGGCGTGGTCAGCAGCAGTTCGCGATAGGCGCGACGGTTCTCCTCGGTGTTCTCGATGCCCACGCCGGCGAAGCGCTTGGCGATGGTACCGGTGGATTCGTCGATCGCGATGATGCCCTTGCCCGGGGCAACCATGGCCTGGGCGGTTTCAGCCAGCTGTTCGATGCTCATGTACTTCCTGTGGCGGGTGCGGGAAAAACGTAAGTATAGCCCCGCAGCCCGTGGCCTCGACGTGGAGGCCAGACTGGAAACGATTCCAATGTCCGTTCAGGACAGGCGCTGTCCTGCTGCGTTCCGGTCGGAGCCCCGGTGGGGCTCCGACCCGGTTCCGCAGCGGTTACAGATCGCCCAGACCGCTGGCGCGACCGTCTTCGCCCACCTCGAGCAGGCGCAGGGTGTTGGTCGCACCGTGGGTTTCCATGTGCTCACCGCTGGTGAACACCACCCGATCGCCGGCCTGCAGCAGATCCGATTCGACCAGCAGGCGGATGCTGCCACGTGCGGCTTCGCGCGGGGTCAGGCCACGGCTGTCGAAATTGATCGGAAACACATCGCGCATCAGCGCCATCTGCCGACGTGCGCCGTCATGGCGGGTCACCGCGAACACCGGTGCCTTGGCGCGGAAGCGCGACAGGTAGCGCGCGGTACCGCCGGACTCGGTCATGGCCACGATGGCCCGCACGCCCACGTGCTGGGACAGGAACATGGTCGCCATCGCGATGGCCTGGTCGGCGCGCTCCAGGTTGCGCGGCGACGCATTGAAGTCGGTCTCGGTCTGGAACTGGCGCTCGGCGCCCAGGCAGATGCGCGCCATCGCCTCCACGGCCTTGACCGGATACGCACCGGCAGCGGTTTCGGCCGACAGCATCACCGCATCGGTGCCGTCGATCACCGAGTTGGCCACGTCCAGCACTTCCGCGCGGGTCGGGATCGGGCTTTCCACCATCGACTGCAGCATCTGGGTGGCAGTGATCACCACCTTGTTCTGCGCCAGCGAAGCCTTGATGATCTTCTTCTGCAGGCCCGGCAGTTCGGCATCGCCGATTTCCACGCCGAGGTCGCCGCGCGCCACCATCACCACGTCACTGGCCTCGACGATCTCCTCCAGGTTCTCGATCGCTTCGGTGCGCTCGATCTTGGACACCAGCGCGGCGTAGCAGCCGTGCGATTCGGCGATCGCGCGGGCATCGTTCATGTCCTGCGCATTGCGGCAGAAGGAAACGGCGATGAAGTCGACACCGATCTTGGCGACGATCCCGATCAGCTCCTTGTCGCGCTCGGTCAACGCGCCCAGCGACAGGCCACCGCCCTGCTTGTTCAGGCCCTTGCGATCAGACAGCACCCCGTCGTTGAGCACGGTGCTGATGATCCGCTCACCCTGCACCTCGACGACCTGCAGCTGCATCAGGCCGTCATCGAGGAGCAGGACATCACCGGGGCCGACGTCCTGCGGCAGGCCGAGGTAGCTCACACCCACCTGCGTGGCATCGCCGGCCGGTGCGTTGGGCGAGGCGACCAGATCGAAACGGTCGCCCGCCTTGAGATGGATCTTGCCTTCGGCAAAGCGCTCGATGCGGATCTTCGGGCCCGGCAGGTCGGCCAGGATGCCCACTTCCACGCCCACCCGCTGTGCGGCGGCGCGCACGTCGGCGGCACGCTTGGCCTGGCCGGACGGGTCACCGTGGCTGAAGTTCAGGCGCACCACGTTGACGCCGGCGCGGAACAGATCCTCCAGCACGCCCGGCGGATCGGTGGCCGGACCGAGGGTGGCTAGGATCTTGGTGCGACGCTGACGCTCGAACATGGTGAATGGGCCTCTCCCGTTAAAGCACGGAAATTAGCACATCCTTCACGCCCCATGTATGCGGTTACAACCTTGTGCTGCCTGACTCTGCGGGACATGTAACGGACATCGCCCGGACATACGCCGGCGCAGGGTGCCCGGTATCAGGCCAACAGTGTCGTCAGCTGGACCGGTTCGCGTGCCAGCTGGCCCGCACCGGCTTCAGTGAGTTCCGCTTCGCCACCAAACCCCCACAGCACGCCGATGCTTCGCAGGCCGTGGTGACGCGCGCCCTCGATATCCATGCGACGGTCGCCGATCATCCAGCACTGCGTGGGCGACACCTGCAGCCGGCGCAGCGCTTCGCCGACCAGCTCGGGCTTGTGGCTGCGCGAACCATCCAGGGTCGAGCCGATGATGTCCTCGAACAATCCGCCGAAGGGCAGATGGGCCAGGATCCGGCGCGCGTGCGGCTCGTTCTTGGCGGTGACCACCGCCAGGCGGTGGCCACGCGCATGCAAGGTGCGCAGGGCGTCCTCCACCTGGGGGTACACCGTGTGCTCGCGCCAGCCCTCGGCATCGAAGCGCTCGCGGTAGTACCCGACGGCCTGCTCCACCCGCGCCGGTTCGATGAACAGCGGCGCGAACGTGGTGCGCAGCGAAGGCCCGATCCAGCCCAGCAGGGTTTCCCGCGCCGGCACCGGATGCTCCATCTTCTGCAGCGCATAAGCGATGCAGGTGGTGATGCCCACCTGCGAATCGATCAACGTACCGTCCAGGTCGAAGAAGAGCGTCGCGCGTTCTTCCGGTGCCGGGTGGGCAGAACCGGCCTGGGTGCCGTCCGGGTTCATGCGCCGCGCGCGGCGAGCGCGGCCACGGCCGGCAGGGTCTTGCCTTCCAGGAATTCCAGGAACGCGCCGCCACCGGTGGAGATGTAGCTCACGTCCTTGGCGATGTCGAACTTGTCGACCGCTGCCAGGGTGTCGCCACCGCCGGCGATGGAGAATGCCGGGGACGTGGCGATGGCACGCGCCAGCGCTTCGGTTCCCTTGCTGAAGGCTTCAAACTCGAACACGCCGACAGGGCCGTTCCAGACCACGGTGCCGGCATTCGCAATCAGCTGCGCGTACTGGGCAGCGGTCTGCGGACCGATGTCCAGGATCAGATCATCTTCGGCGACCGCATCCACGGCCTTCACTTCGGCAATGGCGTCGGGCAGGAACTGCTTGGCCGTGACCACGTCCACCGGAAGCGGAATCTCGGCCCCGCGCGCCTTGGCGTCGGCAACGATCTTCCGGGCGGTGTCCAGCAGGTCCGGCTCGTACAGCGACTTGCCGACCTTGTAGCCGGCAGCCGCGATGAAGGTGTTGGCGATGCCGCCCCCCACGATCAGCTGGTCGACCTTGCCCACCAGGTTGGCCAGCAGTTCCAGCTTGGTGCTGACCTTGCTGCCGGCCACGATGGCCAGCAGCGGCTTGGCCGGTGCGTCCAGCGCCTGCGCCAGGGCATCCAGCTCGGCCATCAGCAGCGGGCCACCCGCGGCGACCGGGGCGAAACGGATCACGCCATGGGTGGACGCCTGCGCGCGGTGCGCGGTACCGAAGGCATCCATCACGAACACATCGCACAGCGCGGCGTACTTCTTCGACAGGGCTTCGTCATCCTTGCCCTCGCCGACGTTCATCCGGCAGTTTTCCAGCAGCACCAGCTGGCCCGGCTGCACCTCGACGCCGTCGATCCAGTCGCGCACCAGCGGCACCTCGCGACCCAGCAGTTCGGACAGGCGTGCCGCAACCGGTGCCAGCGAATCGGCTTCGCTCCACACGCCTTCCTTCGGCCGGCCCAGGTGCGAGGTGACCATCACCGCCGCGCCCTGCTCCAGTGCGCGCTTGAGCGTCGGCAGCGAAGCGGTGATGCGCTGTTCGGAAGTGATGCGGCCATTCTCGATCGGCACGTTCAGATCCTGGCGGATCAGCACGCGCTTGCCGGAGAGGTCGAGGTCGGTCATGCGGACGATGGACATGGGCAACTCTTGGGCTCAGGGACGGGGTGCCGGCGTTCGGCAGACCGTCATTGTATCGGCTGCGGCAGAACGGATGGCGCCGGCCGCAGCGCCGCTCCATGCGCGGCCGGGATTCGTCGGGATCTACGCCGAAGGCGAAGGCTTCTGCCTGAGCAGGCTGACCGCCAGACCGCCCACGACCAGGACCCCCACGCCCAGCAGCGCCCACAGCAGCCAGGCCTTCCAGTCCCGCTGCGGTTCCAGCGCTGCGTCTCCGGCCAGCGGCTCGGGACGGCCCTCCAGGCGTGCCAGCGTCGGCTGCCAGGCCGGATCGTTGCGCTGGCGAAGTTCCTCGATCAGCACCCCGATCGGCGCCTCCGCGCGGCGCGCCGTCGCGCTGCCCACCGCCAGTGCATAGGGCGCAGCGCCCTGGCTCAGGAACACCATCACTTCCGGCTGGTAGCCCAGGCGCAGGGTGGGGGCGCCGGCGATCTCCGCCGGGCTTGCCACCAGCTTCCAGTAGCGGTCGCGGTGCACATCGCCCAGCACCTGCGCCGCCGACTGCTGACGCGGGCCCTGCGTTCCCTGCTGCAGCTGATAGGCGATCCACGGTGCACTGCGTCGTTGCCACTGCGCGCCTTCATCGTCGCGGCTGAACAGCGTCCACTGCACCAGGCTGTTGTCGGTACTGGCGACATCGGCGCGCGCGATCGGGAAACGGCCGTCCAGTTCGAAGGTGTATTCGCCCTTGCCCTGCGCTGTCGGCGTCAGTGACAGCCATTCCCACGGCAACGTCGCCGGCGCCGGCGGAAGCTCGGCGAGCACGCCATGCAGGGCAGGCAGTCGCGCGTCGCCCTGCGGCAGCACGCGCAGATAGCGCGCATTGCCGTCAACCTGCAGGCGTCGCTGCAGCAATCGTTTGCCGGCGCGCTGCAGGTCCACCAGCGGAATGTCCCGACCGATGGAGCGCCAATGCTGCAGGTCATCGCTGGCATCAAGCTGCACCTGCGCCTGCAGCGGCTGGCCACTGTCGGCCCAATCCAGCACCAGCGCCGCCAGCGGTTGCTGGCCGAGCACGCTGGCATCGATCAGCCAGCCGCCCTGTCCGTTCACCGTGCCAGCACCGACACGCGCTTCGACCCGGCGCACGCGGCCGTCGGTATCGCGCTCGGTCAGCAACTGCAGGTCGTTGCGTTGTGAATCGGCCAGCGGCGGCAGTGCGAACCAGGGCAGCTCGCGCTGCACCGGCGGCTGTGCCAGCGGCGCGTCGGGTGCCAGCAATGCCGACGGCAGGGCCTGTCCGGCCGCGTTGAACACCTGCAGGTCACCCAGGTCTGCTGCGCCTGCACGGCGGTAGATCGCCGGTTCCAGCACCACCCGATAGGCGCCGGACTGCGCACTGGACAGCGTCAGCGGCCACTGCTCGGCGTACTGCGTGCGGTAGTCGGACGCGTGTACGGCCATGGTGGCGAACAGGCCCAGCATCGCCGGCACCACCATCCTGCTCCACATTCTCATTGGTTTTCCTCCACGGATGGCACCGCGCCCGGTGGCGCCGGTGCCAGATAGCCGACGACCGTACACAGCAGGCCATAGGCGATGAACGATGCGATCCCGAGCAGGTTGCCCAGGTGCTGGCGATCGATGAGGACCAGCTTGGCCAGGACCACGCCCATCAGCACCGCACCGACCATCCACAACACACGTTGGCCACGACGCGAGCCCCATACCCAGGCGATCACGCCGAGCACGCTCCACAGCACGGTCAGGCTGGTCTGGGCCAAGCTGTAGCGCGCCATCGACGTACTCCAGGCCAGCCCCCCCCAGTGGTGCACGCCATGCAGGACCAGGCTGGTCAGGGCGATGAAGCCCGCCAGTGCCAGCACCGGCAGGCGCAGCCTGCGCAGCGCGGGCGGTGCCACATCGCTGTACAGCCAGCGCGCCAGCAGCAACAGGCTCAGCCACTGCCCCATCTCGGCCGGGTTCAGCACCGGCAGCCACGGCAGCGGTGCCGCAGTGCCCGGCAGCAGCTGGCCCAGCAGCCATCCGGTCGCCAGCAGCGCGAACAGCACGCACTGCAGCGGCACGCGTGCGGCATCGAATGCCGGGCCCAGCGGCCAGCGCAGCCAACCCCAGCGCCACAGTGACAGGGCGGCCAGCAGCAACCAGGGCAGCGTCACCAGCAACAACGTCCAGCCCTGTGCCAGGCCAGCCTCGCCGCCTCCCCACAGGGCCAGCAGCGAAAGCAGCGATGGCCACAGCAGCCACCACAGGAACTGGGCGATGCGCGCCACCGTGTCGCCGCCCTGGCGCAGGCACAGCAACGTGCGCACCCCCAGCACGGCGAACAGCGCCCATGCCAGGGCGCCGTGGCCCGCGAACGGTTGCTGGTGTGCATGGCTTTGCGCCAATGCCAATGGGAACGCCATCGCCAGCATCGCCAGTGCGGTCATCCCCAGCGCACGTGCCGGTTGCCGGCGCTGCACCTCGGCTGCCAGCGAGGCGGTCGCCGCCGCCAGCACCAGCAGTGCATCGGCCTGCGAGGCATGCGCGAGGAAACGACCGATCTCGTGCACCCAGCCGCCGAGCCACCACAGCAGGCCCCACAGGTAGTAGACCAGGGCGATCTCATGACGTGCCCGGCGCTGGTAGCTCCAGGCCGACGCCAACCCCGCCACGGCCAGCAGCAGCGCACCGATCGCGGTGGGATTGAGCAGCAGGCGCGCGTCCTCGTGCCAGTGGTTGCCACCTGCCACGAAGGCGAATGCCGCCGCCATCTGCAGCAGCGCAGCGGACACCTGTGGCAGCCAGCGCCTCTGGCGCAGACCGAGCCAGGCCAGCCCGGCACCTTCCAGCGCGAACACCGCACCGGTGGCACGGGCGGACAAGGCCAGCGGCACGGCCAGCGTGGCGAAACCCACCGCCAGCACCGCGTGCGACTGCGCCAGCACCGTATACGAGGCCCGGGCGATCAAGGCACGCGCCAGCACCGCGTAGATCACCGCCAGGCCCAGCGCGCACAGTGCCAGTGTCATCGGCTGTTCGTGCAGCATCGCCGCCTGCAGCGAGAAGGCGATCAACGGCGTGCCGAACACCAGGCTGCCATCGACCAGATCGCGGCGACCGGCAGGCTGCCTGCGCGCGTACAGCAGGGGAATCAGCAGATAGAAGGCGAAGAACAGCAGCAGGAACGGTTCGGTGCTGGAGAACTTCTCGGCCCTGTACTGAAGCACGCCCCAGAACGTGCCGATACCGAAGGTGAACGCGAAGCCCAGCAGGTTCAGCGCGCGCCACGGACGGAACCAGGCGATGGCGAAGATGCCGGCGTTGAGCACTGCGTAGTAGCTGAAGAGGCCGACATGGTTGCCACTGCCGGTCGACAGCCACAGCGGGGCCATGAAGCCCGCCAGGATGCCCAGCACCGCCAGGGTGCGCGAGTTCTGCAGCACTGCCAGCACGCACAGGCCGGCGACCAGCGCGATCGAACTGGCGAACGCAAATCCCGGCGCAAGCAGTTCAAAACGCTTGAATGCCGCGAAGATGGTCAGCAGCAGCACACCGATGGCGCCGCCCTGCAGGGCCAGCGCGAACAGGCGCCGGCGTTCGCGCTGATGCCAGCCGAAGGCCAGCAGGCCCAGCGCACCAGCGGTGACGGCCGCCAGCCGGAGTTCGACCGGGAGCACCAGCCAGCCCTGGTCACTGACGTACTTCAGCAGCGCGGCAACACCGGCCAGCAGCACCAGCATGCCGATCTTGACCGGCACGTTGCCCTCGGTGAACCAGCGTTTGACGGCGCCGATGCCACGCTCGAAGAAGCCCGGCCCGGCCGGCTCGACCGGCGGCGCAGGCGGGGGCGGCGTGGCCGGCAGCGGTGGTGGTGGCGGCGCTGCCTGCCGCGGCGGCGCCGGCACGGAGGATTCCGGCGCATGGGCCGCCACGGGAGAAGGTGCTGCCGCAGCCCGCGGTCGCTCCATGGCTGGCGCGTCCGTTGCCGGAACGGGGGCGGGCCCGGGCGGTGGCGCGGCAGCGCGCGGCGATTGCGACACATCGGCCAGTGCGCTCTCAAGCGCAGCGACCCGGCGCCGCAGGCCGGCGATCATCACCAGCGCGACCACCAGCAGCAGCGGAATCGCCAGCAGTATCAATACGACCAGGGCTATCAGTGCTTCCATTGCGTGCCTTCCCATGCGATCCCGCGCCCCTGCGGCGGCGGTCGGACCGCCCCATGCTACGACAGGGCCGGTCCCTCAAACGACGAACCCCGGCCAGGCCGGGGTTCGTGCGCGATCTTCGCCGGCCTTACTTGGCGGCGACGACCCTGGCCATTTCCAGGCACTTGTTGGAGTAGCCCCACTCGTTGTCGTACCACGACACGAGCTTGACGAAGGTACCGTCCAGGGCAATGCCGGCTTCGGCATCGAACACCGACGTGTGGGTCTCACCGCGGAAGTCGGTAGCCACGACCTTGTCTTCGGTGTAGCCGAGGATGCCCTTCAGCGCGCCTTCGCTCTGTGCCTTCACTTCGGCGCAGATCTCGGCGTAGGTGGCTTCCTTTTCCAGCTCGACGGTCAGGTCGACCACCGACACGTCCGAGGTCGGCACGCGGAAGCTCATGCCGGTGAGCTTCTTGTTCAGTTCCGGAATGACCACGCCGACCGCCTTGGCCGCACCGGTGGAGGACGGAATGATGTTCTCCAGGATGCCGCGGCCGCCGCGCCAGTCCTTGTTGGACGGGCCGTCAACGGTCTTCTGGGTAGCCGTGGCGGCGTGCACGGTGGTCATCAGGCCACGCTTGATGCCCCACTTGTCATTGATGACCTTGGCCAGCGGGGCCAGGCAGTTGGTGGTGCACGAGGCGTTGGAGATGATCGCCTGGCCGGCGTAGGTCTTGTCGTTCACGCCGAACACGAACATCGGCGTATCGTCCTTGGACGGGGCGGACAGGATGACCTTCTTGGCGCCGGCATCGATGTGCTTCTGCGCGGTTTCCTTGGTCAGGAACAGACCGGTGGACTCGATGACCACGTCCACGCCCACTTCGTCCCACTTCAGGTTGGCCGGATCGCGTTCCTGGGTCAGGCGGATCTTCTTGCCGTTGACCAGCAGGTCGTTGCCCTGCACCGACACGTCAGCCTTGAAGCGACCGTGCACGGAGTCGTACTTGAGCATGTAGGCCAGGTAATCCGGCTCCAGCAGATCGTTGATGGCCACGATTTCGATGTCGTCGCCGAAGTTCAGCACCGCCGAGCGCAGGACGTTACGCCCGATGCGACCGAAACCGTTGATACCAACCTTGATTGCCATTTCTCAAGCTCCTGCAGCCGCGACGGGTGCGGCGGGGTGGATAGGGCCCACAAGTCTAGCAGGCCCGGCCTGGCCACCGCCGGCCAGACCGGGCCGGTGGCCGGCGGGCTGGCCGGATTTGATCCGGATCAAAGCGTTAGCGCGGCGTGAGGCCGAGACTGGCCCCATCCACCCCGCAACGAGAACACCCCCATGCGCAAGACCTCTCCCCTGATCGTGGCCAGCCTGGCCGCCGCCCTGTCCCTCGCCGCCGCCCCGGCGATGGCCCAGTCCAAGGGCGACTGGACCCTTTCGGCCGGCGTGCACCAGGTGGCGCCGAAGTCGAACAACGGTTGGCTGGCCGGTGGCACGCTGAAGGTCGACGTCGACAACGACGTCAAGCCGACCATCACCGGTGAGTACTTCATCGCTGACAACCTGGGCATCGAAGTGCTGGCGGCACTGCCGTTCAAGCACGACATCAACATCAACGGCCTCGGCCGTGTCGGCAGCACCAAGCAGCTGCCGCCGGTGGTGACCGTGCAGTACCACTTCAACAGCAAGGGCAAGGTGTCGCCGTTCATCGGTGCGGGCGTGAACTACACGACCTTCTTCAGCGAAGACACCACGGGCGCGCTCAAGGACAGCCGGCTGAAGCTGCAGGACTCCTGGGGTCTGGCCGCGCACGCCGGCGTGGACTTCGCGATCGGCGAGAAGGGCGCGCTGCGCGTGGACATGCGCTGGATCGACATCGACAGCAAGGTGAAGCTGGACGGCCAGAAGATCGGTACGGTCAACATCGATCCGCTGGTCTACGGCGCCTCCTACGTCTTCAAGTTCTGAGCGCTGCCTCCGGCGTGGCGGGCCTGCCCCGCCCTCCGGCCAACCGCTGAACCCTCCGCAGCATGTTGCCCCGGTGATCGCCGGGGCTTTTTTCGGCTTACCCATCCGTGGCCACCTCGACCCGGTTGCGCCCGGACGCCTTGGCCCGATACAGCGCGGCATCCGCACGCGCCAGTGCCTGCTCCAGCGAATCGGCGCCATCGTCGTGCCACCGCGCCACACCAATACTGACGCTCACCACCGGCGCGGCGTCCGAATCGGCATGGGCGATCGCCAGCGCCTGGACCTGCTGACGCATCCGCTCGAACGGCGCGGTTTCCGGCTCGCCTGGCGACCACTGCCCCAGCGCCACGAACTCCTCACCGCCGTACCGCGCCACCACCGAGTCAGCGCCGCGAAGCTGCGCGGCCAGCGTCACCGCCACCGCATGCAGGACCGCATCGCCCGCCGGGTGACCATGATGGTCGTTGTAGCGCTTGAAGTAGTCGATGTCGATCATCGCGATGCGCAAGGCGCCACGCGCGTGCGGCCGGCGGAGATAACGCTGGAAGATCTGGTTGGCACGACGATCGAATGCGCGCCGGTTGAGCAATCCGGTCAATCCGTCGTGGTTGGCCAGTGCATCCAGCCGCTGCTCGGCGCGCCAGGTTGCACGCGCCTGCCTTTCCAGGATGTAACTACCGAAGATGCCAGCCAGGTTGCTGGCCAGCACGAATGTCACGCTCTGCAGCATCTGCGCCCAGTGCCGGCCGACCTGCAGCTCCGCCAGCACGAACGCCGATGCGATCAGGGTTCCGGTCAGCGTGGCGACGCCGAAGCGCAGGCCACACAGGAAGTAGTTCAGCAGCAGGAACAGGCTGACGCCTTCATAGGGATAATCCACGCCGGCGCGATGCGCCGTCCAGATCATCGTCACCAGCGTCAGCCCGCTGATCAGCACAGCACCGCCCCCCAGCCATTGCAGATGGCGGCGGAACGCTGGGACGAAGGTGAGTGCTACCGCCACCAGCAGTACCGGCAGCAGCAGCCCGAGCCGCCAGCGCAGCACCTGTGCATGCACATCCGGCGGAAGCCAGAAATGGTCCAGCACGGCAAAGCCGATTGAAAAGATGCCGGCAACGGCACAGGCCCAGCGCATCCGCCAGACCACCTGTTCATCGAACGCGCGGGCAAAGCCGTCGTCCGCATGTATTGCCGTGATGCGCCGGTCCGTGATGCTCATCGCGATGTCCCCGCCCGTGGCCGCGCCACCGTAACGGTCCGCGCATCAAGGGCGCGTGGCGAGCGGCCATGCTGGATCAAACGCGTCCGGCCGCCGCCCCGCTAGAATGCCGGCATGAAAGCCCTGCATTCCCTGTTCCTCGCCGCCGCGATCGCGCCGGCTCTGCTGTCCGCCTCCGCCCCTGCCCATGCCTGGGGCGCGCAAGGTCATCGCCTTGTCGCTGAGGTAGCGGATTCCCGCCTCTCGCCCGCTGCACGCGCCGAAGTCGACCGCCTGCTGGCCACCGAACCCGGTGCCACCCTCGCCAGCGTGGCGCCCTGGGCCGACCAGCTGCGTGCCAAGGACCCGGGCCTCGGCCGCCGTTCCGCCGGATGGCATTACGTCAACATCGCCGAAGACGGCTGCCACTACGAAGCGCCCAGGCACTGCACCAACGGCAACTGCATCGTCGAAGCGCTGAAGGCGCAGAGCGCGATCCTCGGCGATCGCAGCCTGACCGACGGCGAGAGGCTGCAGGCCCTGAAGTTCGTGGTGCATCTGGTCGGCGACATCCACCAGCCAATGCATGCCGGCTACGGTCACGACAAGGGCGGCAACGACTTCCAGCTGCAGTACGGCAACCGCGGCACCAACCTCCATTCGCTGTGGGACAGCGGCATGCTCAACACCCGCAAGCTGGACGACAACGGCTATCTGCCGGTGCTGCGGTCGCTGCCGGCGCCGAAACTGGCGCGCCAGTCCAATCCGCAGCGCGATCCGCAGGCGTGGGCTGAAGCCAGCTGCCGCATTTCGATGCAAGCCGGCGTTTATCCAGCCTCGCGTAAGATCGGCGATGAATACACCGCGCGCTACCGCCCGGTGGCGGAAGCGCAGCTGCGGCTGGCCGGCGAGAATCTGGCGCAGCTGCTGAACCGCGTGCTCGCCGCACGCTGAGGAGGTTGCCGATGCCGGTCCAGGTCCAGTCGTTCTTCCATCGTGACAGCAATACCTTCAGCTACCTGGTCAGCGACCCGGCCAGCGGCGAGGCTGCGCTGATCGATCCGGTCCTGGACTACGACCCGGACACCGATGCCAGCAGCGAGTCGCCGGTCCAGCCGGCACTGCACGCGATCGAGCAGCAGGGGCTGCGGCTGAGGTGGCTGCTGGAGACCCACGCCCACGCCGACCATGTGTCGGCCGGGCGGCGGCTCAAGCAGCGTTTCCCTCACGCCACGCTGGCCATCGGTGAAGGCATCCGCGACGTGCAGGCGACCTTTGCGCCGCGGTTCGGCCTGCAGCTTCCTGCCGCGGACGACATCTTCGACCACCTGTTCGCCGACGGCGAGACCTTCACGCTGGGCGAAGTGCGCGGCCAGGTCATCGCCGTGCCCGGCCACACCAGCGACAGCATCGCCTACCTGATCGGCGACGCACTGTTTACGGGCGATTCGCTGTTCATGCCCGACGGCGGTACCGCCCGCTGCGATTTCCCCGGCGGCGATGCGGCGCAGCTGTACCGCTCGATCCAGCGCCTGCTGGCGCTGCCCGAGTCCACCCGCGTGTTCGTCTGCCACGACTATGGCCCGGGCGGCCGCGACATCGCCAACGAGACCACCATCGGCGAGCAGCGCGCGCGCAACATCCACGTGCATGACGGCGTGGCCGAAGCCGACTTCGTCAGCGTGCGCCAGGCCCGCGACGCCACGCTGGCCGAGCCGGCGCTGATGCAACCGGCGGTGAAGGCCAACATCCAGGGCGGCGCCTGATCGACGCCGCTGTACTGGCCGGGCATGGCCCGGCGCTACCCGGCATCACGCGTGATCATTTTCCCTGCGTGCGGACGGTCTGCCGGCCCTTCACGATCTCGAAGGTGAAGGCGTACAGCAGGCTGACCGGCACCGGCTCGATGCGCTCGGCGCTCCCGCAGTCGCCGCGGTCGGCTGGGACCTTGCCGACCGGGTAGTGGCAGACCGCGGCAGCGCTGTACTTCCACATCGCCACCGCCTCCTGCGCCGCCTGCAGCAGCGGCGCGTTCTCCGCTGCAGCGCCGGCGGCGCACTCGGGGCGGTCGGTCAGCGGCAGGCTGCGCTCGACCACGCCTTCGGCATCGACCACTACCTGCAGGCAGATGGTGGTGGGCGCCAGTTCGGTACGCGGATCGCGGTCGCCCACCTTCGGATCAGGCGCCGCATACAGCTGCGGCATCCGATAGCCTTCGCCCGCCGCCAGCGCATAGGCCTGCACCTGGCCGCTGCCGCCCGCCGCTGTGGGCTGCAACCGCTGATGGCCGACACTCTCGCTGCGGGTGTCAACGGTGCCCAGTCGCTCCTGGGTGGCACAGCCGGCCAGCAGCGTGGCCAACAGAAGCGCGGCCTGCCTCACCGCGCGCGCTCCGCTTCCCTCTCGTCCTCACTCATGGAGAACGTCAGCGGAATGCGCACGGCGGAAGCCACCGGACGCCCATCCTTCAGGGCCGGCCTGAAGGTCCAGCCCTTGGCGGCCGTGATCGACACCGCATCGAACACACCGGGATTGGTGGCACTGAGCACCTGTACGTCGGTCGGCCTGCCCTCTGCGTCGATCTCGACCTTCAAGGTGACGACGCCGGTCAGGCCCTGCTGGAACGCAGACTCCGGATACTTCGGCGGTGCCATCCTCTCGACCTGCGCAGAACGCTGCAGGCCGGCCGCAGCGGCATCGGCCGGCGCGTACTCGGCTGGCTCGACGCCGATCGACGACACGCCGGCCATCCCGAGCTGGCTTGCCCACGCCACCGTGGCCAGGCCCGCGCACACCCCGACCACCAGCACCTGCCCGGACACCCACGGCAATGCCTTCCGCTTGGACTGCTTCAACATGGCGATTCGCTCCTTCAACACGGGTTGGCTGCGCCAGTGACACACTGCCGGCGCAACCGGGTGAACCAGCTGCGCCTTCAGCAGCGTGCTGGCGTAAAGTCCGCGCAGCGCAGGCTGCGTGGCAATGGTGCGGGCATCGCAGGCCAGTTCCTGGTCGCGCAGGAACCTGCGTGTTGCCCACGGCATCAGCGGATGGAACCAGAATGCCGCGCGTGCCAGCAGCAACGCGCCGTTCGCCCAGTGATCGCCATTGCGGCGATGGCTGCGTTCATGTGCCAGGATCAACCCCTGCTCGCGTGCATCGAACTGCTGGTCGAAATCGGGGCCGACCACGATGCGCGGCTGCCACAGGCCGACCAGGGCCGGCAGACCGGGATCGGCACTGGCCTGCCAGCTGCCGTCGGCACGCGCCTGCAGACGGCCCAGGACACGTTCGAAGCGCTGCTGCGCACGCAGGCTGCGCAGCAGACTGATCGCCACGCCAAGCATCCAGGCCAGCAGCAACCATTGCGGCCAGCGCATGACCTGGGTGGGCTCGCCCTCCGGCGCGACAGGCATCACGTTCAGGGGCAGGGTCGGCACATGCTGCAGCAGGGGCAGCGCAGGCAACGGCAGCAACAGGCCTGCCAGCAGCAGGGGCAACAACCACCAGCTGCGATAGGCCAGCGAGGGCCCTCCCAGCCGCAGCAGCAGCGGCCGCATCGCCGCCAGCAGGATCACCGCCAGCGCCAGCCACACGCTGGCCCGCCACACGCTGTCGAGCACCTCACTCATGGTCCAGCTCCTGGATCAGTTTCTTCAGTTCGGCGATGTCCTGCGCGCTGAGCTGGCCGCGTTCACTGAAATGGGCAACCAATGGCGCCACCCGTCCTTCGAACACCCTGCCCAGAAAGTCCTGGCTCTGAGCCGCGACCCAGGCCTCGCGCTGCAGCAGCGGCCGATACAGATAGCGGCGGCCTTCGCGTTCGGCAGCGATCGCGCCCTTGGTCAGCAGGCGGTTGAGCAGCGTCTTGATGGTCGGTTCGGCCCAGTCCCGGTGGGCCAGTGCGGCAACCACCTCATCGGCACCGCGGGGCGCCTGCTGCCACAGCACTTCCATCACGACCGCCTCGGCTTCACTGATCGGATTCATTGTTTACGCCCGTAATCGACAATTCGATTACGCACGTAATCAAAGCCGCTGTCAAGCCTTCCATCGACCTGCACTTCATGCGCCCTGGCCCAGCATCGGCCGTCCCGGCCCCGGAGTGCGCATGAAACCGCTGCCCAAGAAGGATTTCCCCGTCGAACAGGCCCGCCGCTTCCTCGAACCCGGCCCGATCGTGCTGGTCAGCACCGCGTGGCGTGGCCAGCGCAACCTGATGACGATGGGCTGGCACATGGTGATGGGCTTCTCGCCATCACTGGTGGCGACCTATCTGTGGAACGAGAACCACAGCTTCGCGCTGGCGCGGGGCAGCGGCGAATGCGTGATCAATGTGCCGGGCGTGGAGCTGCTCGATACCGTAGTGGACATCGGCAACTGCAGCGGGCGGGAGGTCGACAAGTTCGCGCACTTCGGCCTGGATGCCCTGCCCGCCCGCGAGGTCGGCGCGCCGCTGGTCGGCCAGTGCCATTCGTGCTTCGAGTGCCGCCTGTACGACGACAGCCAGATCGAGACCAGCAACCTTTTCATCTGGGAGATCGTGCGTGCCCACGTCGCGCAACGGCCGAAACTACCGCGCACCGTGCACTACCGCGGCGACGGCCGCTTCATGGTGGCCGGTGCGGAAGTCTCGCGTCGACGGCGGTTCAAGCCCGACATGCTGTAATGCCGGAACCCCCTTACGCAGGACTGCCCCGGATGACCGAACACCTCACCGACCTGGACGCCGCCGTCGATTGGCTGTTCGCGCGCGTGAAAGGGCCGCTGCGGATCGGAGCACCGCTGGCGCTGGGCAAGCCACACCGGTTGCTCAATGCACTGTATGCACGGGTCGAGAACGATCCCTCGCACCCCCTCCAGCTCTACACTGCGCTGTCGTTGAATCCGCCGAAGGTGCGGGGCAGCGGCTTGGAGGCCCGCTTCCTGGGCCCCTTCGCGCAGCGCCATTTCGGCGAGGATTTCCCCCGCCTGGCCTACGCCGACGCGATCGCCCGTGACGCACTGCCCGCCCATGTGCAGGTGGAGGAGTTCTACATGCAGTCCGGCGCCCTGCTCGGTTCCCGGCAGGCGCAGTCCAGCTACACCAGCCTCAACTACACCCATGCCGCAGATGCGGTGGCCCAGCGCGCGCCGCAGGTAATCGTGCAGAAGGTGGCGATGCGCCCGGACGATCGCCGCCTCTCGTTGTCCTGCAACAACGACATCACCCAGGACACACTCGATGCAATCGCCGCACGCGGCCTGCCGCGTCCGCTGATGGTGGCCGAGATCGATCCGCAGCTGCCTTATCTGGGCGGCACCGCCACGGTCGATGTGTCCTTCTTCGATCTGGTCATCACCCCGCCGCCGCCGTATCCGGCGCTGTTCGGCCTGCCGCGGCAGCCGGTCGCCGACGCCGACTATGCGATCGGCCTGTATGCCAGCACCCTGGTGCGCGATGGCGGCACGCTGCAGATCGGCATCGGCACGCTGGCCGATGCACTCAGCCATGCACTGGTGCTGCGGCATACCGACAACGCACGCTACCGGCGCGTGCTGCACGCGCTGGATCCGCAGCTTGCGCGGCATCCGCTGGTACAGGAAATCGGCGGCCTGGAGCCGTTCGAGATCGGCCTGTACGGCTGCAGCGAGATGCTCAACGAGGGCTTCCGGCGGCTGGTCCAGACCGGCGTGATCAAGCGCAAGGTGCATGACGACCTCGCGCTGATGCAGCGCATCGAGAACGGCAGCACGCTGTCCATCGACCATGCCACGCTGGCCGCCGAAGGCGAATACCTGCATGGCGCGTTCTACCTGGGCTCGCCGGAGTTCTACCAGTGGCTGCGCGAGCTGCCGGCGGATGAACGTCGCGCCATCGGCATGCGCCGCATCAGTGAGATCAACCAGCTTTACGGCGGCAACGAGACGCTGGAGCGCCTGCAGCGCCGCCATGCACGCTTCTTCAATTCCTGCATGATGGCCACTGCGCTGGGCGCGGCGGTCTCCGATGCCCTGGACGATGGCCGCGTGGTCTCCGGCGTCGGCGGCCAGTACAACTTCGTGGCGATGGCCCATGCCCTGCCGGAAGCACGCAGCGTGCTGATGTTCCGCGCCGCGCGCGATGACAAGGGCCATCGCGAATCGAACGTGCGCTGGAATTATGGCCACACCACCATTCCCCGCCATCTGCGTGATATCTACCTGGACGAGTACGGCATCGCCGACCTGCGCGGGTTGACCGACGAGGACTGCGTGCAGGCGATGGCGGCGATCACCGAGGCGCCGTTCCAGCAGGGCCTGCTGCAGCAGGCACAGGCCGCGCGCAAGCTGCTGGCCACGACGCAGCCCGATCCGCAGCGGCTGCAGCGCAATACACCGCAGGCCCTGGCCGCAGCGCTGGCACCCTTCCGTTCCGACGGCACTCTGCCCGACTACCCGCTGGGCAGCGACTTCAATGAGATCGAGCAGGTGCTGGTGAAGGCGCTGGGCTGGTTGAAGGCCAACACGCAGACCCGCGGCGACAAGCTGCGTACCGTCTGGGCAGCGCTGCGGCAACCGGCCGGCGATGGCGATGCGGTGTACCTGCAGCGCATGGGCCTGCAGTCACCGAAGGACTTCCACGAGCGGCTGGACGCGCGCCTGCTGCGGCTGGCGCTGGCACGCACGGCCTGAAGCCGGTAGCGCCGGGGCCAGCCCCGCCAGCCGCCCCTACCCCCGGCCGGGGCCCGCGCCCGCCCACAAGGGAAGGCCGGCTTGCGCCGGCCTTCCCTGCATCACATCGCGATGCTGCTTACAGCGCCTTGGCGGCGTCCACCACGTGCGCGGCGGTGATGCCGAAGTGCTTGTACAGCTGGTCGGCCGGGGCCGAGGCACCGAAGGTGTCGATACCGATCACCGCACCGTCCAGGCCGACGAACTGGCGCCAGAAACCAGTGACGCCGGCTTCCACCGCCACGCGCTTGCGCACGGCGTTCGGCAGCACCGATTCACGATATGCCGCATCCTGGCGCAGGAACACATCGGTGGACGGCATCGAGACCACGCGGGTCTTGAGGCCGGCCGCGTCCAGCTCGGCTTTCGCTTCCGTGGCCAGCGAGACTTCCGAACCGGTGGCGATCAGGATCACGTCCGGGGTACCGGCGGCGTCGGCCAGCACGTAGCCGCCACGCTCGATCTGCGCGATCTGCTCGGCGCTCCGTGGCTGGTGCGGCAGGTTCTGACGGCTGAACACCAGGCAGCTCGGGCCGTCCTGGCGGGTGATCGCCGCCTTCCAGCTCACCGCCGACTCGACGGCATCGCACGGGCGCCACACGTCGTTGTTCGGGATGTAGCGCAGCGAGGCCAGATGCTCCACCGGCTGGTGGGTCGGACCGTCTTCGCCCAGGCCGATCGAATCGTGGGTGTAGACGTGGATGGCATGGGCCGGGATCAGCGCGCTCATGCGAACGCCGTTGCGGGCGTAATCGCTGAACACCAGGAAGGTGGCATCGAACGGAATGAAGCCGCCATGCAGCGCCAGGCCGTTGGCGATCGCGGTCATGCCGAACTCGCGCACGCCGTAGTACACGTAGTTGGCGTTGGCGTCGTCGCTGGCGACCGAGGTGCTGCCCTTCCACAGGGTCAGGTTGGAGTGCGCCAGGTCGGCCGAGCCGCCGACGATTTCCGGCAGCAGCGGCGCGAAGGCCTCGATGGCCAGCTGCGAGGCCTTGCGCGAGGCGATCGTCGGGCCTTCAGCTGCGACCTTGGCGATGTACGCGTCGGCCTGGGCAACGAAGTCGGCCGGCAGTTCGCCGTGCGAACGACGGGTCAGTTCAGCGGCTTCGGCCGGATACTGGCCCGCATACTTGTCGAACAGCTGTTCCCATTCGGCCTGGCGCAGGGTGCCGGCACCGTTGGCGCGCCAGCCATCGTAGATGGCCTGCGGGATTTCAAACGGGCCGTACTCCCAGCCCAGCTGCTTGCGGGTGGCTTCCAGCTCGTCCTTGCCCAGCGGAGCACCGTGGCTGGATTCCTTGCCGGCCTTGTTCGGCGAACCAAAGCCGATCGTGGTGCGGCAGCAGATCAGGGTCGGCTTGTCGCTCTGCGACAGCGCGGCCTCGATGCCGGCCTTGATGCTCTCCGGGTCGTGACCATCGACATCGCGGACCACGTTCCAGCCATAGGCCTCGAAACGCTCCGGCGTGTTGTCGGTGAACCAGCCTTCGACGTTGCCATCGATGGAGATGTGGTTGTTGTCCCAGAAGCAGACCAGCTTGTGCAGGCCCCAGGTGCCGGCCAGCGAAGCGGCTTCATGCGAGACGCCTTCCATCAGGCAGCCATCGCCCATGAACACCCAGGTGCGATGGTCGACGACTTCCAGTTCCGGACGGTTGAAGCGCTGCGCCAGCAGCTTCTCGGCCAGGGCGAAGCCCACGGCATTGGCGAAACCCTGGCCCAGCGGGCCGGTGGTGGTTTCCACGCCGGGGGTTTCATGGCGCTCCGGGTGACCGGCGGTGTGGCTGCCAAGCTGGCGGAACAGCTTGAGCTGCTCGATCGGCAGGTCGTAACCGCTCAGGTGCAGCAGCGCGTACTGCAGCATCGAGCCGTGGCCGTTGGACAGCACGAAACGGTCGCGGTTGAACCAGTGCGGATTGCTCGGGTTGTGGCGAAGGTAGTCGTTCCAGAGCACTTCGGCGATGTCGGCCATGCCCATGGGCATGCCGGGGTGGCCGGACTTTGCGGTTTCAACCGCATCGGCGGCAAGGAAGCGGATGGCGTTGGCCAACTGGCGACGGGTAGGCTGCGTCATGGTTCTGTCGGAATCGGGAGGCGGCCGCGGACGTGCGGGCGGCCTATTGTCCCATAGTCACCGGGTGGGGGTCAGTTCCACTTGCCAGGTCGTGCGGGCGCTGGCCGGCAACGTCGTGATCTCCGCCGGATTCCGCATGTGAAAAGGGGTCGGCGCCCTTTCCGTGCGGAAAGGAATCCGACCCCGATCAGGTCGCCAGGACTCAGTCGCGGTCGGGAACCAGCGCCGGGCCGTCGTGGCCCTCGCCCTTGGCCACCAGGGTGGTCAGCGCCAGATCGCCGGTCACGTTCAGCGCCGTGCGGCACATGTCCAGGAAATGGTTCACGCCCAGGATCAGGCCGATCCCCAGCGGGTTGACCCCCACCATGGCGCAGATCATCGCCACCACCGGCAGCGAACCCGACGGCACGCCCGCGGTACCGATGCCCCCCAGGATGCACACCGCCATCACCATGATCTGCTGGCCGATGCTCAGGTCCACGCCGAAGAACTGGGCCAGGAAGATCACCGTCACGCCCTCGAACAGCGCCGTGCCGTTCTGGTTGGCGGTGGCGCCCACGGTCAGCACGAAGCGGGACACGCGCTGCGGCAGGCCCATCTGGTCGGCCACGCGCAGCGCGGTCGGCAGGGTGGCGTTGCTGGAGGCGGTGGAGAAGGCCATCACCGTCGCTTCCTGGGTATCGCGGAAGAACGACAGCGGCGAACGGCCCGACAGCCACACGGCGGCGCCGTAGGTCACCACCATGTGCAGGCCCAGTGCCAGCACCACCACGCCCACGTAGGCGCCCAGGCGGATGATCAGCTCGAAACCGAACAGCGCGGCCAGGTTGAACATGAAGCAGGCCACCGCATACGGTGCCAGGCGGATGACCAGGTTGATCAGGGTCATCGAGATTTCGAACACGCCTTCGATGGCGCGGCGCAGCGGGGCGACCTTCTCGTCATCGGTCAGCACCATGCCGATGCCGAACATCAGCGCGAAGAACATCAGCGAGAGGATCGCGCCGTTGTCGGAGGCCGCCTGCAGCACGTTGCTCGGCACGATCGACAGCAGCATGTCCATGCCCTTCGGCGTGCCATGGATGCCGGCGACGATCTCCTTGCTGCGTTCGGCGTTCTCCGAGAGCATCAGCGCGGCGGTCTGCGGATCGACGCCGACGCCGGGCTTGAGCAGGTTGACCAGCACCAGGCCGATGGCCACGGCGATGCCGGACAGCAGCACGGTATAGGCCAGCGTCTTCCAGCCGATGCGGCCGAGGGCGCGGATGTCGCCCATCTCCGACACGCCCATGATCAGCGCCGAGAAGATCAACGGCACGATCAGCATGAAGATCAGGTTGAGGAACAGCCCCGATGCAGGCGTGGTGATGTAGTCCATGACCCACTTGGCACCGGTCTGCAGACCATCGACGCTGCCACCCAGGGCGTGCACGGTCAGTCCCAGGATCAGGCCGATCGCGAAGCCGATGCCCATCTTCCAGTGCAGGGGCAACGTCTTCTTGCCGGCGGCAGCTGCTGTCATACGCAGGTTTCCTCGAAAAATGAATGCACTCTAACAAAGCGCGCAAGCGGCGCCGGTTCAGGTTCGGCGCTGCGGATACAGCGGCGCCAGCCCAGTGTCGGTGCCGCGGGCGGTCCCCGACCAGTGTGGTCCGTCACGGAAGGCCTCGCGCAACCGCACACGCAGCGGTGCCGGCTCTCCCTGCCCGCCCCATCGCACCTGCTGGAGGTCCTGCAGCACTCGGCGCTGGATCGGATCACCCAGCCTGGCGATGACCTGCTCCAGCCGCGGTACACCTGCCATCGCGCACAGCTGCGCTTCGACCTGGTCGAAGCCCTCGCCGTCCAGCACCCGGCGCAGTTCGGCGACGCTGCCGCGTCCTTCGCTGGCTTCCGGCCCGGACGGCGGCCCCGGCGGGCGAGTGGCACCGCGCATGGACGGCCCACCGCGTCCGCGCTGCCAGCCCCACAGCAGGGTCAGCAACCACAGCAGCGCCAGGCCGATCACCGCGGCAATCCAGGGCCAGGGCTGGCTCGGCGTCCCCGAGGCGATCGGATCGGTGGCCGCAATGCGCGTGTCGTCGTCGGGCAGCGCTGCATCGGTGTCGATCGGCGGCGGCGGGGCGGGCGCGGCAGTGCCCGTACCGGCGCTGACCGTCAGTGCCAGGTCCGGCAGTCGTGCCTGCTGCGCGCTGCCGTCGCGCACGTTCCACCATGACACCCTCGGCCCCGGCACCTGCAGCGGACCCGGCTCGCGGGGCACGACGGAGTAACGACGGGTGATCTTCAACCGCGGGGTGCTGCCGTTGAAGGTCTCTTCGTACTGCGCCGGTTCGGCGAACACCTGCGCCGCCGTGCCGAGGTCCGGAACCGGAAGGTCGGTGAACTGGGCACGGGTGGCACCTTCGGCGATCGCTTCGACCACGATGGTGGCGGCCTCGCCGGTACGCGCAGTACTCGGCGCGCTGGTATAGCGCAACTGCAGGCCCTGCAACGGCAGCCACGGCTGCGGCGCCTGCACCGGCTGTGCCTGCACCTGCAGCGTGCGGTCGGCGCCGGTGGCGTTCATGCGGCCATCGCCCCCTCCGAAGAAGTCATCGAAGAAGCCGCCTGCGCTGCGGCCGTTGAAGCGCGCGCCGGCCAGGCGCAGTGTCCCGCTGCGCTCGGGAATCAGCAGGAAGCGGCGCTCGACCACGTTGTAGCGGCGTCCATTGACCTGCCTCACGCCGGTGCGGTCGTCGCCCACCCGCTGCAGCGAGGCACCGGCGGGCGTATCCACGATGAGCTCGCCGGAGGCCAGCTGCGAGGCGAAGAACAGGCGCACGACCACGCCAACGCTCTGCTGCACGTAGGGCGTGTCATCGTCGACATCGGTCTGTATGAACGCCATGGCCGCACCGTTGGCAGCGGTGACCGGGGCGGCGGCGTCCACCTGCAACGTCAGCGGTGCGGTCTGCGCAGTACCCACCTGCAGGGCCGGGATCGTCAGCGCGCCACTGCGTCGCGGTGTCAGCGCCACGCCATACAGACTGCGTTGCTGCATGCTGCCGTTGCTCCACTCCACCTGGCGGCTGCTGGTCTGCCCACTGAGATCGAAGTCACTGCGCAGCGGCGTGAAGTCCGGCGCACCGGCATCACTCTGCACGTTGAGGGTGACCGTATCCCCCATCGCGATGCGATCGCGGTCCAGCCATGCCCGCGGCTCTGCCCAGGCCATCAATGGCAGCCACAGCAGCAGCATTGCCGCACACCGGCGTAGGCCGTGCATGTTCATCGCCCTTCCCTCTTCCTGCGTTCGTTTTCCAGCTGGAACTTGGCACGCAGCAACGCGCCCGGATCATCCGGCACGCGCCGCATCCAGGCGTCCACCGCCTGTTGTTCCTCGCGCTGGCGCGGCGTGCGGCCGTCATCGCCCGCCACGGTCGGATCATTCTTCTCCCGGCCCTCGCGCCCCTGTTCGATGGCCTGCTGCATGCGCTGTCGCTGCTGCGCGTCGGCCTCGGCCTGCGCATGGGCGTCCTCGGCCTGGGGCGGTGACGGCGGCCCCTGATCACCACGCTCACCAGGCCGCGACTGCGGCTGCGGCTGCGCGCCGGAGTCCGAAGGCGGGGGGCGCTGCGAGGGCGCCTGCGGCTGTCCCTGCCCCGACGGCTGGCCCTGCTGTGGCTGGCCCTGCTGATCCTGCGGCGTCGAGGACGGCTTCCGGGGCGGATTCTGCTGTCCCGGGTTCTGCCGCTGGCCACCCGGCGGCTTGCGCTTGCGTGCAGCATCGACAACCGCACGGTTGGCCACCGCGTCGGCCATCCCCGGGTGCAGGGCCAGTGCGCGATCGTAGGCGGCTATGGCATCGTCGTACTGGCCCTGGCGGGCCAGCACATTGCCGAGGTTGTACCAGCCGGCCGCGGTGTCGAGCCCTTCGAACTGCTGCCGGGCACGTGCGAAGTCACCCTGGCGGTAGGCCTGTACGCCTTCGGCCAGACGCTGATGCTGCACCTGGTCCGCCCGCTTCCACAGCGTGCCCTGCACCGGCCGCGTCTGTGCCTGCGCCTGCGCGCCGTCCGTCCACGGCAACAGGCCGACCGCCAGCACGGCAGCCAGCAGCGCACGCCGTCGGAACGCCAGCAGCGCAAGCAGCATCAACGGCGGCAGCAACCAGAAGCCTTCGTCGCGCCATTGGTGACCGGTACCCGGCCGCTGCAGCGCTGTGCCTTCACGTGCATCGAGCACACCCAGCGCGCGCAGGTCGCGATCATCGGCGGCGATCCGCACATAGCGGCCGCCGCCGGCCGTCGCCACGGCGCGCAGGCGGCCTTCGTCCAGCGCGGCCTGGCGGATCTGGCCGCTGCTGTCGCGGTACGCGGCACCGCCCGGAGTTCCCAGACCCAGCACCGACACCTGCAGCCCCAGGCTGCGGGCCTGCGAAGCAGCGAGTTCGGCCTCATCGTCAGCCTGGTCGGTGACCACCAGGATCTGCCCCTGGGGCGCGCCGGTCTGCCGCATCAGCCGTGTCGCCCAATCGATGCCACGATCGGCACGCTGGCCATCGCGCGGCATGACATCCGGCGACAGCGCGTCCAGATAGAGCGCGACATTGCTGGCATCCTCGGTCAACGGAGCGACGGTATAGGCATCGTCCGCATAGACGATCAGCCCAACCTGGCCGCCCTCGCGGGCGCGCAGCAAGGTGCCGATCTTGGCCCGCGCCTGCAGCAGGCGCGACGGCGGCAGGTCGGTGGCGGTGATCCGGCTGGACAGGTCCAGCACCACCAGCAACGGTGCGCTGGCCTGGAACATCGGCTGCGCCTGCTGTCGCCAGCTGGGCCCGGCCAGGGCCAGGCACGCCAGCGTCCAGCCCAGCAGCTGCGCCCACGGCAGGCGCATGCGACGGCGCGGCCCCGACGCCAGCAGATGGGGCAGCAGATGGGCATCGACCGCCTGCCGCCATGCATCGCTGCGGCGCTGTCGATACACCGCTACGGCCACGATCAACGGCAGCGCGGCCAACGCCCACAGCCAGTCAGGCCGCAGGAAATGCAGCGCGTTCCAGTCCGGCAGATGGGATGCCAGGGCGATCATCGACGACGCTCCGGCCATGCCCACGCAAGCGCACCGAGCAGCAGCGCCACGCCCAGCGGCCAGGGATAACGCTCATCGCGCGGGCGCAGGACCGGCCCCTTCTCCGCGATGGGCTCCAGCCGGTCCAGCTCGGCATAGATGCCTGCAAGCTCGGCAGTGTCGCGGGCGCGGAAGAACTGGCCGCCGGTCATCCGGGCGATCTGCCTGAGCGTCGCCTCGTCCACCGGGTCCTGGTCGGCGGAAATCGGAATGCCGAGAAAGCGCATGCTGCCATCGCCGCCAAAGGCGACGGTGTGGATGCGCACGCCCTCGGCACGCGCTACCTCCGCCGCACGCAGCGGTTCCAGCACGCCTGCATTGCTGACGCCATCGGTGAGCAGGATCAGCACACGCTGGCCCTCGGGCTGGCTGCGCAGGCGCTTGACCGCAAGGCCGATGGCATCGCCGATGGCGGTCTCGCGCCCGGCCAGGCCGACCACGCTGTCGCGCAGCTGGTCGCGGACGCTGGCCAGGTCGGCAGTGAGCGGGGTCAGCGTATAGGCCCGATCACCAAAGATCAGCAGGCCGATGCGATCGCCTGCACGACGGTCAAGAAAGTCGGCCAGCACGGCCTTGGCGGCGGTCAGCCGATCGACGGCCTGACCGCCGAGCACCATGTCGGCCTCGCCCATGCTGCCGGACACGTCCATCGCCAGCATCATCTGGCGCCCCTGCAGCGGCGGTGTGATCGCCTCGCCCAACTGCTGCGGCCGCGCCAGCGCCACGCACAGCGCGATCCAGCCCAGCCACAGCAGCAGCGCACGCCACCTGTGCGCATCGATACGGCCTGCTCCGGCCAGGGCCTCCAGTTCGGTCGCGGCATAGGGCACGCGCAGCGCAGCGCCGGGGGCGGCACGGCGCTTCCAGGCCAGCATCAGCAACGGCAACGGCACCGCCAACAGCGCCAATGGCCAGGCCAGCTGCAGGTCCGGCCAGGGCCAGTAACTCGCCAGTGCACTCATCGGCGCCGCTCCTGCAGCATCGCCAGGTAACGTCCGCGTGCCCAGCGGCGCAGCACTGCGACATCGGCCGCATCCACCTGCGGCCGGTACGCGCCCTCGGCAAGCAGATCGCGCTGCGCCGCCGGCAACGTCGCCTGCGGATCCACCCGCTGCCACCAGGCGTGGTCATGCAACGCTTCGCTGCCCGGCCGTGCCTGACGCGCGGCACGGCGCAGCAGGCCCGCAATGGCCGCCACCTCAGCGGCGGCATCGGTCGCGCCCGCCAGCTCGCGATCAAACGCCTGCAACCAGCGCTGCTGACGCCGACGGCGACGCCACCACAGCAGGGCGAGGATCAGCAGCGCCAGCAGCAGAACCGCCCCGATCATCAGATAGCCGGGGGCCGGCGGCCACCACGACGGTGCCGGTGGCAGCTGCACATCGCGCAGGGGCAGCGCTGCGCTCATGCGGGTACCTCGGTAGGCGCCGGCGCCAGCCAGGCATCGCTGGCCGCATCACTGCTCAGTACCTGCACATCGATGCGGCGTGCCCCCAGCTGGCGCTGCAGTTCCTGCAGCGGTTCAACGAAATGCGCATGCCACTGCGCCTGCACGTCGCCGCGGCGCAGGTCCAGTCCGATGCGCTGCTGGGCGGCAAGGAACTGCAGGGGCGCCGACGGTGGCTGCAGCTCCAGCGGATCGACCAGCAGCACCAGGCTGAGGTCGTGATGCTGGGCCAGCGCTCCCCATCGCGCCGGCGCAATGCGGATGGCCTGCTGCGGGTCGGCCAGCACCAGCAGCCGTGCACCCGGACGCAGAACGCGCGCCGCGTGGTCCAGCGCGCGCTCCAGACCCAGATCATCGGCCGGAGGTTGCGCATACCAGCGCGTCAGCGCGTCGAGCACGCGCAGCACGCCACGTGGTCCGCCGGCTGGCGCCACCGGCGCTTCGCGGTCACTGCCGCGCAGCGCCCCGATGCGGTCGCCGCGGCGCTGCGCCGACCAGGCGGCGACTGCGCCGGCACGCGCGGCCTGCACCGACTTGAAGCGCACGCGGGTGCCGAAATACAGCGCAGGCGAGGTATCGGCCACGATCAGACTGACCCGTTCGCGTTCGGCCTGGAACAGCTTGGTATGGGCACGACCGGTGCGCGCGGTCACGCGCCAGTCGATATGACGGGCATCGTCACCGGCGACGTACTCGCGCGATTCGGCGTACTCCATGCCGCGCCCGCGCAGCGGCGACGGTGCCTGCCCCGCATTGCCGGCGCGGCCGCGACGGGGCGGCGGCGGACGCTGGGCCAGACGGCGCAGCGCCACCAGCTCGGCCAGCTGCGGGCGCAGTCCATCGCCTTCGCTGGCGGACACTCCATGCTCCTGGGATGTATCGGTCATGCGCAGGCTCAGGGTGCCGGCACCCGGGCCAGCAGTTCCTGCACCAGCCGTTCGCCATCCCAGCCTTCGGCGGTCGCCTCGTAGCTCGGCAGCACGCGATGGCGCAGCACGTCCGCAGCCACTGCACGCACATCATCAGGGGTGACGAAGTCACGGCCGGCCAACCACGCGCGCGCACGCGCGCAACGCTCCAGCGCGATCGAACCGCGCGGGCTGGCGCCCCACGCGATGCGACGGCCCAGCGCGGGGTCGTAGCGGGCCGGATCCCGGGAGGCCAGCACCAGCTCCACCAGGTAGCGTTCCAGGGCCGGTGCCATGTGCAGGTCCAGTACCTGGCGACGCGCCTGGAAGACATCCTGCATCGGCATTTTCTCCGGGGCCGCCGGGGCTTCACCCAGCGCGCCGCGCGCACGTTCGCGCGCCAGCCGCAGGATTTCCGCCTCGGCCGTCTGGTCCGGATAACCGATGCGCACATGCATCAGGAAGCGGTCCAGCTGCGCTTCGGGCAACGGGAACGTGCCCTCCTGCTCGATCGGGTTCTGCGTGGCCATCACCAGGAACAACGAGGGCAACGCATAGGTGTGGCGACCCACGGTGACCTGGCGCTCGCCCATCGCTTCCAGCAGCGCCGACTGCACCTTGGCCGGTGCACGATTGATTTCATCGGCCAGCAGGATCGGATGGAAGATCGGGCCCGGCACGAATTCGAAACGGCCTTCCTGCGGGCGCCAGATCTCGGTACCGGTCAGATCGGCAGGCAACAGGTCCGGGGTGAACTGCACGCGCGCGAAATCGGCCTCCAGGCGCGCTGCCAGGGCGCGGATGGCGGTGGTCTTGGCCAACCCGGGCGCGCCCTCCACGAGCAGATGGCCATCGGCCAGCAGCGCGATCAGCAGGCGCTCGACCAGGGCGGCCTGGCCGACGATCTCGGCCGACAGCGCCTCGCGCAACGTGTTGAACGCCGCGTGCAGGCGGGACGTGGCCGGCGTGGCAGCCGGCATTGCAGATTCGGGCATCGGCGGGGGCAGGTTCATGAGGGCCTTTGACCGGCACAGGACGGCACGGGTTCCCGACATCATCGCAGGGTCGCCCCGGCGATGGCATCAAGAGACGCTGAACAGCGTCCACGCCCTGCGTGGCTGCATGGCCGCAACGCAGACGGGGCCGCACATGGCGGCCCCGTTTCGCACCTGCTGCAGGCGGTGGCTCAGTTCTGCTTGGCCACGCGCAGCACCTTCGGCGTCACGAACACCAGCAGCTCGGCCTTGTCCTTGTTGCGACCGCGCTTCTTGAACAGATTGCCCAGGAACGGCACATCGCCCAGGAACGGCACCTTGCTGATGCTGTTGCGATCGGTGAACTCGTACACACCGCCGATCACCACGGTCTGGCCGTCCTCGACCAGCACCGCGGTATTGACTTCGCGGCGGTTGATCGACGGCACCGTGCCGTAGCCCTGCAGTTCGATCAGGCGATCGACTTCATCCTTCTTGACCTGCATGTTCAGGAACACGCGGTTGTCATTGGTGATCGTCGGGGTCACCCGCAGCTCCAGCACGACTTCCTTGAACTGCACGTTCGGCGTCGAACCCGCGCCCCCGGCGGCACCGGTACCGCTGATGGTGACGTAGCCGATCTCCTTGCCCTGCTTGATCATCGCCTCGCGCTGGTTGGTGGTGACCACGCGCGGATTGGAGATCACTTCGCCACGCGACTCCTCCTGCATGGCCGACAACTCGACATCCAGCAGGTAGCCCGCGTTGAGGATCGACAGCGCCAGCGAACCCGGGTTGTTGGCCAGGGCCACCGGCAGGTTCCAGTTCAGGCCACGCTCGATGGTCGAGCCGGTCGGCACGGGCGCCGGACCGACACTGCCACCGGCCTGCCACTCACGCACGGCCTTGGCATTTTCCAGCGCGGTATCGACCTGCGATTTGCGGGTCTTGGCGTTGGCGTCGAGGCTGCCGCTGAAGTAGACATTGTCGCGGCTGCCGCTGATGCCGAACTTCGCACCCAGTTCGCGGGCAAAGGTGTCGGTGGCGATCACGATGCGGCTTTCGATCAGCACCTGGTCCACCGGACGATCGATCACCCCGATCAGTTCGCGCATGCGTGCGATCTTCTTGGGGATGTCGCTGATCATCAGCGTGTTGGTGCGCTCGTCGGCAACGATGCGGCCGCGCGTGGACAGGAACCCGCTTTCCTCCTGCGACGAGGAACCGCCACTTCCACCACCACCACCGCCGCCGATGCCCTTGGCCTCGGTCAGCGCTTTGAAGATCTGCGTGGCGCTGTGGTAGTTGATCTGCACGTAATCGGTCACCAGGTCTTCGCGGTTCTCGATGGCGATGCGGGCGTCTTCCTTCTCCTGCTCGAACTTGGCCAGCTCGGCCTGCGGCGCGACCCAGATCACGCTGCCATCGCGACGCTTGTCCAGGCCCTTCGCGCGCAGCACGATGTCCAGCGCCTGGTCCCACGGAACGTTGACCAGGCGCAGGGTCACGTTGCCCTGTACCGAATCGGACGCCACGACATTGAGGTTGGATTCTTCGGCGATCAACTGCAGCACCGTGCGCACCGGCACGTCCTGGAAGTTGAAGGTGACCGGCTTGCCCGAGTAGCCACGCTGGCCGACGGCCTTCGCCGCCTGGGTGACCGTACCGGCGTTGACCGCACCGACGGCGGCGGGCGCCTGTCGCGGACTGATCTCGACCACGTATTCGTTGCCGCTCTGGTAGGCCAGCGACTCCACCGTACCCGCCGTGCTCAGCACCAGCTGGGTCCCGGCGCCCGATGGCTTGGCATCGATGCGCTGCACGGGCGTGGCAAAGTCGACCACGTTCATCGGCTTCTGCAGGTTGGCCGGCAGGCGCGCGTTGCCCACGTCGACCACGACGTTGCTGCCCTGCGTGCGCAGGTCGGGAATCGCGCCCTGGCCGTCGAACTGCAGGATCAGGCGGCCGACGCCGTCATCGCCGCGCTTGAAATCGATCTTGGACACCGACAGGCCAGTTGTCGCCGGGGCCGAAGGGGCCACCGCGGTGCTGGCCGGTTTCTCCGCCGGTGCGGCGGCCAGCGCCGGAGCGCAGGCCAGCATCAGCGCGACTCCCAGCGCGCTGACACGGTTCAAGGTAGAGCGCCGGATGGGACGCAGCCCCTTGGCTTGGTGAAAGGTCATCGTGCTATCCCCAGTAAACGATCATTGATCTTCCAGCGCGAGCGTCGCTGGCCGTTCCAGCCAACCACCCGCGCCATCCGGCACCAGTTCGATCAGTTCAACGCGGTCCTCGAAGACCGCGGTGACCCGCCCGTCGCTCTGCCCCAGGTAGCCGCCCGGGCGGACCCGGTAGGTGACCTTGTCCGGCCCCATCACCAGCGCGACGGTGCTGCCGCCGGTGCCGATGGTGCCGACCATGTCCAGTGCGTCCAGCGGGAAGCCCTCCAGGGGCTCCTTGCGCCGGTTCGGGTCCGGTCGCAATCCGCCGTTCCCCTGCTGCGGATTGGTCCAGGCATCGGTGAACGGATCGCGCATGCCCTGCGCGGAGTATTCGAAGGTCTCGAACTGCTGCATCACCGGCAGCGGCTCCAGCGGCTGCGCCGGTCGCGCACGCTCGCCCTCCACCCACTTCTCCAGGTTCGGCGCATCGCCCGGCGTGCTGGTCACGCCGCGGCCACAGCCGGCCAGCAGCAGGACCGCCAGCACCATCGAACCGCGTACGATCTGTGCGCGCATCACTTCCCGCCCTCCTTGCCGGCGTCAGCGCTCTGCTGCGCCTGCACTTCGGCTTCGTCCAGATACCGGTAGGTCTTGACCGTGCCGGACAGCTCCAGCGCACCTGCCCGGACGTTGCCGCTGGTCTTGTCCTTGGGCTTGAGGTTGATGTCGTGCATGGTCAGGATGACCACCCGCGGCAACGAAGCCACGCCGCTGACGAACGCACCGAACTGGTGGTAGCTGCCCACCATCCGCAGCTTGATCGGCTTCTCGGCGTAGAACTCCTTGATCTGCTCGGACTCGGGTTCGAACAGCTCGTTGGACAGGCCGCTGGACAACGCGGTCTGCGAGATGTCGATGATCAGGTCCGGCATTTCGGTCTTGCTCGGCAGCTGCCGCAGCATCTGCTGCAGCACCTGCTCCATCTGTGCCAGCTGCTGCTTCAGCGGCGCCAGGTTCACCGCACGTTCCTGCTGCTTGGTGAACTCGGTGCGCAGCTCGGTCTCCTGCCGCTCCAGGCCCTCCAGTTCCTCGCGCTTGCCACTGATCAGCAGCATCCACGCCACGAACATGATGACCAGCGCCAGCAGCGCGCAGAAGACGATCTTGGCCTTCTGCGGCCAGTTGCCGATGTCGTTGAAATCCAGGTTCTTGAGATCGATCTTCTGGCTCATGCGCGGTCCCCCTGCAACGGGGCGTGGAAGGCCTGCGGCGGCTGCGCCAGGCGGCTGCCCTCCGGCTTGGCCGGCGCGGCGGCCGGCGGGGCCGTTGCCGGGGGCGGCGTGGTGGCGGGTGCGGTGGCGGGTGCGGCCGGTGCGGCGGGTGTGGCCGCCTCGGGTGCGGCCGACAGCGGTGCGACCGGTTCGGCGGCTGCGGCCGGTGCCACGGTGCCATCGGCATTCAGGCCCGGCGGCGCGGTGGCCTCCTCGCTCTGCGCCGGCAGCTTCACCTTGACCACGAACACATACGGCAGCGCCTTGATGTCCGATACCGGGCCCGGGCGACCGTCCTTGTCCTTGTCCGGCTCACGCGCCTCGATGATCGACAGCTCCGGACTGGCCATCCAGCCGGACGTCTCCAGGTTGCGCATGTACGCCGAAACGCGGGCGTTGGACTGGGTGCGGCCTTCCAGGGTAAGGGTGTCCCCTTCCTGCTTCAGGGCGGTCAGCACGACGCCATCGGGAATGGTGCGCACCAGCGCGTCGAACAGGTGGACCATCTGCGAGCGCTTGGCCTGCAGTTCCTCGATCACCTTCTTGCGCGCCAGCAGCCGCTCCTTCTGCGCGTCGAGGCGGTCGATCTCCTTGTTCTGCTCCTTGACCTTGTCGATCTCGGCCTGCAGGTAGGCATTGCGGTCCATCTGGCCGCTGACCTGGCGGTCGTAGTAGAACCAGATCATCAGCGACAGCAGCAGGCCACCCACGGCGGCCATGCCCAGCATTGCGTAGAACTCGCGCTGGCGTTGCTTGCGCCGTTCGGCGCGCCAGGGCAACAGGTTGATGCGTGCCATCAGTCGAAGCTCCTCAGCGCCAGACCGGTCGCGATCATCAGCGCGGGAGCATCCTGGGCCAGCGCATGCGCGTTCACCTTCGGTCCCAGCGTCATCTGCGCCAGCGGATTGGCGACCACGGTCGGCACACCCAGCTGCTCCTCGACCATTTCCGGCAGGCCCCCAAGAACCGCGCAGCCTCCGGCCAGCACGATATGATCGACACGATTGAATTCGCTGCCGGCGTAGAAGAACTGCAACAGGCGGCTGATCTGCTGGACCGTGGCTTCCTTGAACGGCTCCAGCACTTCCATCTCGTAGCTTTCCGGCAGCCCGCCCTGGCGCTTGGCCAGGCCGGCTTCCTCGTAGCTCAGGCCGTAGCGGCGCATGATCTCGTCGGTCAGCTGCTTGCCGCCGAACACCTGTTCGCGGCTGTACAGGCTGCGCCCGCCGCGCAGGACGTTCAGGGTGGTCATCGTGGCGCCGATGTCGACCAGCGCGACCACGCCGTCGGTGGACACCGGCAGCTCACTGGCAACCAGGGCGAAGGCGTTCTCGACCGCGAAGGCCTCCACGTCCATCACCTTGGCCTGGAGGCCGCCGAGTTCCAGCGCCGACTGGCGCAGTTCCACATTCTCGGACCGCGACGCGGCCAGCAGCACCTGGACCATCTCCGGGTTGTTCGGGATCACCCCGATCACCTCGAAGTCCAGGTTCACTTCCTCGATCGGATAGGGAATGTAGTTGACCGCTTCCAGCTCGATCTGCGCTTCCATGTCGTTCTCGTCGAGCTCGGCCGGCATCGGGATCACCTTGGTGATCACGGCCGAGCCGGCCACGGCGGCGGCGGCCTGCTTCGCCTTGCTGCCGGAACGGTTCAACGCCCGGCGGATGGCCTCACCCACGGCCTCCACCTCGACGATGTTCTTCTCCACGACCGCATTCGGCGGCAGTGGTTCCACGGCGTAATGTTCCACACGGAAACGATTGCCACTGCGGGAAAGCTGCAACAGCTTTACCGCAGTCGAACTGATGTCGACGCCAATAAGCGGCGACTGACTTTTTGGGATGAGCCCCACGGTTTCTCCCCTGCCGACGGGCACTTGGACGCAAGAACTGCGACCGCGCATTAATAACGTATTCTTAGCAAATGGCAACCGCCCTGCTGTGAATTCCCTCACAGGTTCACGATGCAGCCCCTGGCGTTTCCCCTTGCGCTCCCCGGTGCCGACCCCAGCCGCCACCTTGCGTAATCTATACTCTGCGACCACGAAATTCGCAATCGGAATCTGAACCCGATGACTCGACTCCGCCGCTGGCTGCGCTGGATCTTCCTGATTGTCCTGGTCCTGGCGCTGATCGGTGCGGCCGCTGTGGGCGGTCTCTACTACGCTGTGTCCTCCAAGCTCCCCGACGTGCAGACCCTGCGCGACGTGGAGATGCAGGAGCCGATGTACGTCTATGCCGCCGACGGCAAGCTGATGGCGGTGTTCGGCGAGACCCGGCGCACCCCGGTCACCATGAAGGAGGTGCCGGAGAAGCTCAAGCAGGCTTTCCTGGCCACCGAGGACGCCCGCTTCTATGAACATGGCGGCGTGGACTACAAGGGCATCGCCCGCGCGGTGTGGCTGCTGGCCACCACCAACGACAAGCGCGTGCCCGGCGGGTCCACCATCACCCAGCAGGTGGCCCGCCAGTTCTTCCTCAGTTCCGAGTACAGCTACACCCGCAAGCTGGCCGAGATCCTGCTGGCCCGCAAGATCGAGTCCGAGCTGAGCAAGGACGAGATCTTCGAGCTGTACCTGAACAAGAGCTTCTTCGGCAACCGTGCCTACGGTGTGGCCGCGGCAGCGGAGTTCTACTACGGCAAGAAGCTGGCCGAGCTGGACCTGGATGAGATGGCCTCGCTGGCCGGCATCCCGAAGTTCCCCTCCTCCGGTAACCCGATCTCCAACCCGGAACGCGCCCGCCAGCGCCGCGACAACTATGTGCTGCAGCGCATGGCCGATCTGAAGTTCGTCAGCCAGGCCGAGGCCGATGCGGCCAAGGCCGTGCCGATGCATGCCACCGCGCATGAGCCGCCGGTGCAGGTCGAGGCGCCCTACGTGGCCGAACTGGTGCGCCAGGAGATGATCGCGCGCTTCGGCGGCGATGTGGTCAACAAGGGATACCACGTCACCACCACCATCGATTCGACCCTGCAGACCGCGGCCAACCTGTCGGTGCGTGACGGCCTGCTGCTGTATGACCACCGCCACGGCTGGCACGGCGTGGAGAAGCAGGTGCAGCTGGGGGCCGGCGACGATGCCGCAGCTCTGGCCGAACATCTGCGCGGCATCCCGGCGCAGGCCGGCCTGCTGCCGGCGATCGTTGCCAGCGCCGGTGCCGATGGCAGCGCCACGGTGGTGCTGGCCAACCGCAGCGAGATCGTGCTGCCGGCCGGTGCCGCCCGGTGGACCAACAAGACCCCTGGCAAGCTGGTGCAGCGCGGCGACATCGTGCGTGTGCGCGCCGGCGACAAGCAGGGCGAGTGGCTGCTGGACCAGATCCCGCGCGGCCAGTCCGCGCTGGTCTCGCTGGATGCCCACAGCGGTGCGCTGAAGGCGCTGGTCGGCGGTTTCAGCTTCTCCGGCAACAAGTTCAACCGCGCCACCCAGGCCCGTCGCCAGCCCGGTTCGAGCTTCAAGCCGTTCGTCTATGCCGCAGCGTTCGACAAGGGTTACAACCCGGCTTCGATCGTGCTTGATGCCCCGGTCGTGTTCCGCGACCGCCGCGGCAAGACCTGGGCACCGCAGAACGATGGCGGTGGCTTCCGCGGCCCGATGCGCCTGCGCGAAGCCCTGGTGCAGTCGCGCAACCTGGTCTCGGTGCGCCTGCTCGACGGCATGGGCGTGGACTACGCCCGCAAGTACATCAGCGAGTTCGGCTTCGCCGAATCGGAGCTGCCGCCGAACCTGTCGATGTCGCTCGGCACCGCCTCGCTGACCCCGCTGTCGGTGGCCCGTGGCTATGCCGTGTTCGCCAACGGCGGCTCGCGCGTGGACACCTGGCTGATCGACCAGGTGAACGACCGCGACGGCAACCTGGTGTTCAAGGAGAACCCGGCACTGGCCTGCCGCGACTGTGCCGGCAGCAGCGACCAGCCGGTCAGCCAGGTCGTGGACGGCTTCAACTTCGGTGCCCCGGCCCCCACGCCGGACCCGGCCGCCGCCAAGGCGCAGGCCACCACCGAAACCGCTGCCGCACCGGTCAACCCGGATGCGCGCACCGCGCCGCGCGCGATCGATGCACGCACCGCCTACCAGCTGGTGTCGATGATGCGCGATGTGGTCCAGCGCGGTACCGGCACCCAGGCCAAGGTGCTCGGCCGCGAGGACGTGGGCGGGAAGACCGGCTCCACCAACGACCACCGCGACGCCTGGTTCTCCGGCTTCGGCGGCCCGTACGTAACCACCGTGTGGGTGGGCCGGGATGACTTCCGTTCGCTGGGTTACCGCGAATACGGTGGCAAGGCCGCGCTGCCGATCTGGATCGAGTACATGCGCACCGCGCTGAAGGACACGCCGATCGCGCAGAACGACCCGCCCAGCGGCATGGTGCAGACCACGCTCAACGGCGCGACCGAATGGGTCAAGGTGGAGGACATGGATCGCCTGACGGACTATGACCTGAACCTCAATACCCCTCAGGCCGACGCGGCTGCGTTCGATATCTTCTGACGCGCGCCGCGGGCGTCACCGTCGAGCCGGCGCATGCCCGGCTCGACGGCCCGGACAGCCGAGCGTGGGCCCTGCCCCGCATCCCTCCTGCATTCCCCACGCAGATGTCACACCGTTGCGCTAGTCTGTAGCCAGGTCGCAACAGGAGTTCCCGCATGCATCGCGCCCGCCAGCATGCCACCACCCAGACCCGTGAGCGTCGTCACCGCCTCGCCCACGAAGCCGCCCGCCTGATGGCCGAAGGCGGTATCCGCGACTTCCACCAGGCCAAACTGAAGGCGGCCAGCCGGCTCGGCATCCATGACGATGCCTCGTTGCCCCGCAATGTCGAGATCGAGGATGCGCTGCGCGAGTACCAGCGCCTGTTCGCTGGCCCCCAGCACGGCAACGAGCTGCAGCGCCGTCGCGAAGCTGCGTTGCGCGCACTGGAATTCCTGCATGCCTTCGCCCCGCGCCTGGTCGGCCCGGTGCTGGACGGCACCGCCGATGCCAACAGCCCCGTGCAGGTGCATCTGCACAGCGACGACCCCGAAGCCGTGCATCGCTTCCTGGACGAACAGGGCATTCCGGCCGAGTCGCGCGTGCGCCGGCTGCGCCTGGACCGCGAGCGCAGCCTGGACGTGCCGGTCTGGGTGTTCAGTGCGGAGGACCTGACGTTCGACCTGGCCGTGCTGCCGTATGACGCCCTGCGCCAGGCACCGCTGTCACCGGTCGACGAGAAGCCGATGCGGCGCGCCTCGCAGGCCCAGCTGCGTGAACTGCTCAGCCAGGAGCAGATCGAAAGCTATCTCGGCAGCATCTGAGCCCCACAACGCAGACGCCCCACGCGGCGGACCGCGTGGGGCGTCGTCATGCATCAGGGCGACCGGACCGCGTCGCCCTGCCGGTTACCAGCCCACGCCGAAGCCCACGCCCACGGTGCGCTCACCGCTGTTGGTGAAGGCACCATTGAGGCTGAAGGTGGCCGAGCCGCGCTCGTTGAGCACGCGCTGGTAACCCACCGCCAGCGCCGACTCGCCTTCGGCATGGCCTACACCCGCGCCGAGGCGGTTGTAGGTCTGCAGGCCGGCGGTGTTCATCGCCATCGCCGCCTGCGCACTGCCCATTGCCGCCATGCGGTTCAGGCGCTTGTCCATCCGGTCCAGCCGGCGGTCCACGCTGGCCATCGCCTGGTCGGTGTAGGCCTGCGCCTGGTTCACCGCCTGATCCACGGCACGCGAGTCCACCTGCGGCAACGGATCGTCGGCTTCCGGCTTCGGCTTCGGCGTGTCGGTGGAGGCCACCGACGGCGCGTCCTTGACCGGCGGTGCCGGGGTCTGGCTGTCCGCCGGCGACTCGCCAGCGACGTCGTCCACCGCTGCCTGGCGGCTGGCCGTCGCCGACCCGTCGATCTGCGACTGCAGTCCGTCGATGCGGCCGTTGAGCTGCTGCTGCACGGCGTGCAGCTGACCGCCATTGACCGCATCGCGGCTGCCCGGCGCGATCATGCCGTTGGCCACGTTGCCCAGCACCCTGCCGTGCTCCCCGGCCAGCCGCAGCTGGCCGGTACCGTCACTGCGGATGCCGCCATCGTCGAACAGGCGCTCGAAACGCGCATCGATGCTGGCCAGATCCCGGCGCGTGTCGACCACCGCACCGTCGAGCGACTTCAGCGCATCGCCGACCGTGGCCTGCCGCTGGCCCTGCACGTGGAACTCCGGCGCGATGATGTTGCCGTCGGCATCCATGCGCATATCGCCGCCGAAAGCCGCGAAGGCGCTGCGGAGCTGGGAGACGGTGGTGAGGTCGCTGGCATCGCGGCCGTTGGCAGCGTTGGTTACGCGACGCTTGAGAGTCGCATGCCCCAATGAAACTTCATTGGCTCCTCGCGCTTCAGACCATGAGCCAAGTGCAACACTCTGAGTGGCGCCAGAGTGAACTACAGCGGAAGAACCAAGTGCGACACCATTGAGCACTTGCACTTGTGAGCGTGCACCCAGCGCAAAGCCATTCTCCGCACCCTCATGAACCAATGCCGCGCGACCCAGAGAAACTGAATTTTTGCCCCGGGCTTGAGCAAAACTGCCGATTGCAGTGGCTCCCTCAGCCATAGCCAATGTGTCACTTCCCATTGCCGTTGCCAGAAGCCCTGCTTGAGCTGGCTTGCTCAGCTCGTCATAGCCTACGATGGCATACAGGTGCTTCTCCTCCAGGCCAGCGATCCGCTGGTTGCTGGCATGAAGCTGACCACCCGTGACCACCTCCCGGCTACCCGCATGGCTGATATCGCCTTCGCCAACGTTGATGAGGCGCGCGCCACCGAAATCGACGGCGGAACGGTCGGCGCCGAAGCGCACGGCACTGGCATCCGCCATCGCCCGCGCCTGATCCAGCGTATCGAGGCGCGCGCCCATCGCATCCAGTCCGCCACGATTGCTGTCCACGCCTGCATCCAGCGCCGCCAGTGCATCGCCTACCGTGCCGTGTATGGAGCCCTGCACACCGTAGGAGGGAGCAATCACGCTGCCATCCGCGGCAAAGCCCGCGCCGCCACCGAGAGCGTTTACCACGCCGGAGAGCTGGTCGACGGTGGTGAGGTCATGACCGTCAATTCCCTTCCCTGCGTTGGTCACGCGCCTTTTCAGCGTGTCATTGCCAATCGAGACTTGATTCGATCCGTTCGCAATAGACCCATATCCCAATGCCACGCCATTCTGAGATCCGCGGAGAACCTGAGCGCCCCCACCAAGAGAAACACCTCGATGTTCGTAGACTTGCGAAGTCGCACCTAGAGCGAAGCCATCATCAGCATTAACGTCCACATGTGCAGCTCTTCCGAGCGCAACCGAGTTCTTCGAACGGGCGGCGGCAAAGCTTCCGATGGCGGTTGCTCCCTCAGCCAGACCCTTTGCATCACTGCCCACAGCAACAGCCAAAAGTCCAACTTCAGCTGGAATACTCAAGCTATCGTACCCAACAGCCACATAGGCTTGCGCCTCCTCCAGCACCGACACCCGCTCATTGGTCACGAACAGCTGCCCGCCCGTGACCGCCTCGCGGCTGCCTGCACCGATCTCGCCCTCAGCCAGGGCGACCAGACGCGCATCCTTCAGGTCCACCGTGCCATCCTCGCCGAACTGCACGACGCTGCCCAGGTCAGGCGTGTAGTTGTCGAAGTCCACGCGCAACGCGTCCAGGTCTTTCCGGGCGGATGCGATCTGTGCGCCCTGCTCGGCTACGTTCGTATTGGTGGCGAACAGCTGCGCGCCATTGACCGCCTCGCGGCTGTCGGCACTGAGTTGTCCGTCGCCCACGGCGAGCAGGCGGCCCCCCTCAAGGTCGACATTGCCGCCTGCGTCGAAGCGCACCACATCGGACAGGTCCGGATCGAAGCCCTCGAAGTCCTCGCGCAGGCGGTCGATGTCCGTACGGTTGCGGGCGATCTGCGCGTTGCTGTCGAACAGCTGGCGGCCGCTGACTGCATCGTCGCTGGTGGCCGACAGTTGACCGGCGGCAACGCCGTGCACGCGACGCGCCTGGTTGCCCTGGTTGCGCACATCCAGCACGCCGCCGCTGTTGGCGGCTCCCAGTCGTACGTCGCCGGTGGACGAGGTCTGGCTGAGCAGGCCACCGAGCACGTTGGCCTTGCCCTGTGCATCGTTGGCGGTGGACTGGGCGGCGTTGGCCACGCTGTGCGCCGTATTGGCCAGGGTGGTGGCCGTGGTCACGTTCTCGTTGGTGGTGTTGAGCTGGCGACCACTCACCGCGTCGGTACTGGCTGCACTCAGCACACCATCGGCGACGCCACTGATACGACGGCTGGCGTTGCCCTGGTTACGGACATCGAGGACGGTGCCACTGTTCTGCGCGCCCAGCCGCAGATCGCCGCCGGCTGCCGCCTGGCCGACCAGGCCACTGAGCGTGGCGGCGGTGGCGGTGACCTGCGTGACGTTCTGGTTGGTGGCATGCAGCTGCCGGCCACTGACCGCATCGGCACTGGTGCTGCTGAGTGCCGCGTCGGCCACGCCGGTGACGCGACGGTTGGCGCTGGACTGGTTGCGCATGTCCACCGCGCCACCGGTATTGCTGGCACCGACGCGAACGTCGCTGTTGCCGGCACTCTGGCTGAGCAGGCCCCCCAGCGCGTTGGCCTTGGTCTGCGCATCGTTGGCGATGCTGTGCGCGGTGTTGGCCAGCGCATTCACCGTGGCGAGGTTCTGGTTGGTGGCATGCAGCTGCCTGCCGGTCACCGCCTCGGCGCTGGTGGTGCTCAGCGTTCCGTCAGCCACATTGACGATGTTCCGCTTCACCGTGGCACTGCCCACCGAGACCTGGTTGGCGCCGGTCGCCACCGAGCCCGCGCCCAGGGCGACGCTGTTGCCCGCCTGCGCATTGACCTTGGCGTTGGTGCCCAGTGCGATGGCGCCGCTGGAGGTGGCATCCACGGCGGCACGATTGCCCAGCGCCACCGAGGAGTCAGCCGCGGCGCCCGCCAGGGTGCCCGCGCTCACCGCGTTGGCGCCGCCCGCGCTGGCCTGGTAACCGAAGGCATTGCTGTGGGAGCCCTCCGCTTTCGCCGAATGGCCCACCGCCACGGCATTGCTGCCGGCCGACGCGCCTTGGCCGACGGCGGTGGTGGTGCTGGCCAGGGCCGTCAGCGCGCGTGTGGCATCGGCCTGGGCCGCAGTAGCTGCCTGGGTGACTGCGGTGACATTCTGGTTGGTGGCATGCAGCTGCTTGCCTGTCACGGCTTCGGCACTGCTGGTGCTCAGCGTGCCATCGGCCACATTGACGATGCGGCGCTTGAGCGTGGCATTACCGACTGAGACCTGGTTGCTGCCGGAGGTGGTGGAGGAACTGCCCAACGCCACCGAACCGGTGTGGTTGGCCAGCGCGCGGTCGCCAAAGGCGGCACTGCTCTCGGCCGTCGCTTCGGACAGATTGCCGACGGATGTAGCGAAGCGGGCGCTGGCCACACTGCCGCGGCCCAGCGCCGTGGCCTGGTTGGCGGTGGCCGCCGCCTGATAGCCCAGTGCGGTGGCATGGATCACGTCGGCCTTGGCGTCGTTGCCGATGGCCACGGCACGGTCGCCGGTGGCCGAGGCACGCAGGCCCGATGCCACGCCGCCATTGCCGCTGCGCGAGCCGGTGCCGAGCGCCACGCCGCCGTTGGACGCGGCAACGCGCTCACCGGCCGCATTGACGCCGCTGCGGGCATTGTTGCCCAGTGCAAGACCGTCATTGTTGTAGGCCAATGCCGCATTGCCGATGGCCACGCCGTTGTCGCCCCCCTCGGTCCGCGCGCGGTTACCCAATGCCACTGCACTGCTGCCGTCCGCAGATGCCAGGGTGCCCATCGCCACGGCGTTGCTGCCGGCGCTGGACGCCTGGAAACCCAGGGCGTTGCTGTAGCCACCGGACGCATCGGCGGCATTGCCGATGGCGGTGCTGTTGGTGCCCGTTGCAGTGGCACCGGTCCCGATCGCGATGCGGCTGCCATCCAGCCTGGCCAAGGCCTGCCCGGCTTTCGTCGCAGCCTGGTCTGCGGCCGTCTTCGCCGCGTTCGCCGTGCCCGTCGCGCTGGCGATGCTCTGGTTGGTGGCGTGCAGCTGCTTGCCGGTCACTGCTTCGCTGCTGGTGGTGCTCAGGGTGCCATCGGCCACATTGACGATGCGGCGCTTCAGGGTGTCATTGCCCACCGAGACCTGGTTGCTGGCACTGGTGACCGAGCCGGCGCCCAGGGCCACTGCATTGCTCTGCCCGGCATTGGCGTTGGCACCCAGCGCCACGGCCTTGCCGTGGCCGTCGGTCACGGCGTTCTGGCCGATGGCGATGCCCGCATCGTAGCCGCCGGAGCGCGCACCGCTGCCGATCACGATGGCGTGGTGTGCGTTGCCGTTGGCAAGTCTGCTGCCGTCACCGATGACGATGGAACCCTGCGCCTGTGCCTGCGCATTGTTGCCCAGCGCTACCGATCTGGATCCCGACGCCTGTGCCCTCGGCCCCATCGCCGTGGCATCGCTACCCTCGGCCCGGGCATTGCGCCCGACCGCGACCGCACTGTTACCAGGCGCGCCGACGTAGCTGCTATGCCCGATCGCGACGGCCCCGACTCCCAGCGCCGTGGCGCCTTTGCCGATCGCAGTCCCCCCTTCGCCGGACCCCGTGTTCGCATTGATGCCGATGGCCACGCCGCCGGCAAGTCCCTTGGCATTGTTGCCGATACCGATGCCGTCGAACGCCGTGACCGAACCCACGCCGATGGCCACGCCCTTGGTGCTGTTGACCGTGGAACCCCCACCGATCAGCACGTTCTGGTAGCTGGTAGTGCCGACACTGCGCGACGTGGCAGGCGAGCCGATGAACGCGCTCATCAACGCGTCCCACTCTGCCGGTGCTGCGTCAGCCTCCGCCGCAATGGCGTCGGGCACGATCAACGGATCCGATGCAACCTCGGTCGCGAACGCGGGAGCGGCCAGCATCACGCACAGGGCGGCGGCAAGCGGGCGTGCCGCCGAAGCCGGCTTGCCGCGCGAACGGGTGTGCTCGCTGGCCACGGCCCAGCAGCGCAGGCGGGTATTCCAGATCAAACGGTAGATGCGATTCATCGATGTCTCGGTGGTTGGGAAACGGGAACCTGGGGGCGCAAGGCCAGTCATGGGCGGTCAGGGCTGCAGCGTCTGCCGGTGCTCGCGGAAGCCGGCATGGCTGAGCCGGTAGTCGATCTCCACGCGCCCACCGGCGCGGGGCACGAACGGCAGCGTCATCGCCGCGCCGGGGTAAAGGCTGCGTTTGATTTCGTGCGTGGTGCAGCGGCCGTCTGCGGCGCAGTCCTGCACCTGGTTGACGCCGAGCCGCAGCGTGCCGCGGTTCAACAGGCGATCACCGTCCAGGGCCATCTCGACGCGCCCCTCGGCGGGCAGCACATTGACCAGCACGCCCCAGACCAGGCTGACGCCGAGGGTGGCGCTGGCGCCCTGCACCGGTACCTCCGGCGTGCTGTCATCGGGACCGCGTACGCCTTCGAAGTAGACGCGGAACGCGGTTTCCTGCTCGACCGGCTGCAGCGGAATGATCCGTATCAGGCGCGTGCCGCCCCCTGCCAGACCGAAGCGTCCTGGCGTGACCGCCATGACGGCGGCGGTGCCGACGGCCTCATCGACTTCTTCCTCGTGGTCACTGGCCGGGTGCAGGATGCGTTTCACCGTGGCCTGCACGTACTGCGGCTGCGGTGATTGCGAATGCACGCGCACGGTCGTGGTCTTGCCGGCTTCGGCATGCACGCGCATCGGATGGACGTTGAGATTGGCCAGCACCGGTGCCGCTGGCAGAAGGGCCAGCAGCAGCGCGCCGGCCAGGGGAATCTTGCTCATGGGATCGGGTTCCAGGGGAAGGTCAGAGGCGGTCGGTCGGCAGGCGCATTTCGAGCTTGAGGCGGCCGTCGTAGTAGCCCTCGCGTTTCTCGGACGCCGGCACACGGGGGGTTTCCAGGGTCAGCGGCGTGGGCACGCAGTACACCCACTGGTTCATGTCGGGCAGCATCACCAACCGCAGCTCGGCGGTGTCGATACCGCGCAGCAGCACCTCTTCGTTGTTGCGCAGGGCGATCTTCTGGCCGCTGTGGTCCAGGGTGAGCTGGTAGTCGAGGCGGTCCTGCGCCTCGCGCCCACCGTCGCGGTGCCAGACCGAGTACTGCGATGCCGGACGGCCGGGCGCGGAGGGGCCCATGTCACGCGCGGTGATGGCCAGATACTCGCTCTGCGAGCCCATGCCGTCGTACAGGCACATGTCCAGCACGGCGGTGCCACCGATCGTGCCGGGTGAGGGAATCGGCCGGTAGTCCAGCTGCAGGCCCACCAGCGGCTCGGCCATGCCGAACTCGGGCAGGTAGATCATGGTGCGGTCGCGATCGGTGATGGTCAGATCGAACCGGAAGACTTGCGCGTACGAAGCGCCAGTTGAACCGACGCGCAGATGGAGTATGAGCAGAGCCTCCCACCGCCCGGCGACCAATCGGGAGAGCTGATCCCCAGATATGAAGAGATGCACTCCCGTGCCCGAGGGATGCTGGTTACCACATACGTCATAGTGGCTCGACCAGAGGCTCTTGGGTCGTCGCATCCAGAAGTCGGCATCACACGTTCTGTCGGGTAAAGCCCGATCCAGATTGCCCGTTACCTCAAGATCAAACTTCATTCCGCTTCTTGTCTCGGAAAATCGAAGCGGAATTCGAGACAGAAGCGTCCCCGTATCCAACGTATCCTCAGTCGGGCACTTCCCTGCCTCGCTATCGGTATCTGAATTGCAGACAAGATGGATTCTTCCGTAATCATCTTCTGCGTCTTGCGAATATCCCAGGACGGTCTCTTTTCGCCATAGCTCAAGTTCGGCAGGAGCATTCGATCGATCGAACTGCATGACGATCGATGCTTCGTGCGGGCCTGGGTGAGTAATCTCCAACCTCTGAGCCATAGCATCCGAGATCGCGACCAGACCCGTCAGAAGCGTACCGAACGCCATCATCCTCATCGCGCACCTCCACTCATCACGTTGCGTTCGTTGCGCCCCGCGACCGGGGCCAGTTCGTTCAACAGGCGCTGTACCCGCGCCTGGTGGCGGATCGGTGCCGGCAACTGCTCCAGCGCCAGCGGTTCGCACTGCACCTGGCCGACCAGCAGCACCACGCTGCGGCGCTCACGCACGGTGAGCGGGCACTGCAGCAGGTCGCCTGCACGCAGCAGGTAGAGCACCGGCTCGCGCTGCGGGAACTCGGCGATGAAGCCGCCGTCGCGGCCCAGCGAGGGCACCGGCGCATTGAGGATGCGGGCGCCTTCCAGCGGGGTACCGGCGATGTCGCGTGCGTTGCCGATGAAGGTGTAGGTCACGTCCAGCGTGACCGGCAGCGCGATCACCTTTCCCGGTAGCAGGAAGGCGTGCTGCGCCGCGCCCAGGCGGGCGACACGCACTGCGGCGTCGCTGTCGTGCGCACTGGCGTCCTGCACGTCCACGCGGTGACGCTGGTAGCCGCCCAGCGGCAGCAGCCGGCGCTCGCCGAAGCCGAGGATGCGGCGCCGGTTGCTGCCGGCGCGGATGTCGGCAGCCGCGCCACTCAGCTCCAGATCGCGCGCATCGTCCACGCTGACCACTACCCCGGCATCGGCGCCATGGGCGCCGCCCCAGTGCAGCCCGCGTGCGGACAGCGACAGCCCCGACGTGTGGTTGCCGCTGTAGGCCAGTTCACCCCCACCGTGGTGCTGGTAGTACGACACCGATGCACCGCTCTGCCCGAAGCGGTTGTCGATACGGGCGCTGGCCAGCGCGCTGTAGCGGTCGTCGTTGTACGCGCTCAGCTCGGCGCCCAGATCGCGCGCGTCGCCGTCGCGCTCCTGCCGCAGCGAATGCGACAGGCCCAGGCGGGCATCCGGGCGGCTGTGCTGAGGCTGGCGCATGTCCAGCGCCATGCGCTGCTGCACGCTGCCGTCGTCGATCCGCTGCAGCCGCGAGACTGCAATGTTCAGGTAGAGGCCGCGATCACGGGCAGGCCCGCGCCCGCTGCCGGTGTCGGTGTCCTGCTGCCACACCCCCAGCCGGCTGCCGATGCTCAGTCCACGCCACTGCCGGGTACGGCTGTAACTGGCCTGCAGGCTGCGCGAGGTCTGCGCAGGACGCAGCGCCGGCACATGAGGCGGCAACAGGCCCGGCGGCAGGCCCGTCCAGGCATCGTCGTCTTCGCCGGGCAGGCTCCACTCCGGGGTGAAGCTGCGCCGGCGCGTGTATCCCAGGTACAGGCTGCCGCCGAACAGGGGCGCCGATACCGAGGCACTGAGCGCATCGACACAACCGAAACGGTCATGCAGCACCGGCGTGCTGCTCTGGCACGCACCGCCACGCAGGCGTTGCCGATAGACATTCCAGGACGCGTAGTGGCGATAGCTCAGCTGCTGCTGCAGGCCGTGGCTGCCGTCGCCTCCGTTCAGCACGCCGACCATCGCCTGCAGGTCATGCCGCCCGAACTGCTGGCGTCCCTCCAGGCGCAGTTCGCCGTAACCGGTATCGGCGACGCGGGCGATCCCCGCTGTCATGCCGTAGTTGCGCGCGAGGGGGATGCGCAACCCTGCCTGTACCGCCGTGTCGGACGCATCGCCGATGTCACTTGCACGTGTCGCATGCGCACGGCGCCGCCCGCCCTGCACGAACCACTGCAGGCTGCGCTCGGACCAGTCGCCGCCACGGCTGAAGGGCGCCTCCTCGCTGCGCACGAAGCGGCCATCCTCATAGATGCGCAGGGTGACGGTGTAGCTGCCGAGCGGAAACCGGCGCGTATCGAGATCGTTGACACCGGCCTGCAGGTAGAAGGTCTGCAGCAGGCGATCACCGTCGAAGGCATCCACGCGTGCATCACGGCCGAGCAGCACGGTCAACGGGGTGGAGGTGACGTTCGCGTCGGTATCGACGTAGGCCTGCGTGGTACCCACGCGCAGCCCCTCGAAGCGATCCAGCGGCAGCATGCCGAACCCGAAGGTGCCGCCCTGCTGGCTGGACAGATTGCGCCGGTCCATGCGGCCCAGCTGCACGTAGTGGCGCTGGGCAAGATCGTGGCGATAGTAGAGATCGTCCAGCTGGAAGCGGTCATGCGCGCGATAACCCTGCCGCGCCTGGCGGCTGTAGTTCCAGCTGCTGGCGACATGGCCATCGCGCAGCACGCCAAGCACCGTGCTGCCCTGCACGCTCAACGCCTGATAGCCATCGCCCCCGCTGAAATTCACGGTCTGCTGCTGCAGCAGCGCGTTCTGTGCCTGCTCGGACACCTGGTGGAACGGCGAGCGCTGCGCGCTCTGCTGTGGCAGCCACCGGCGTGCCGGAAACAACATCAACACCCCGTCGCTTTCATCGAAGATGGCGTGCACCTGCGCAGGATCGTCCGGACTGTCGATCCAGCCGCAGCCGGGATCCGGTTGGCCGTAGGGACAGGCCAGATGACTGTTGCGCGGCAGCGGTGCAGCCAGTGCCGCCTGCAGCGCGTCGCGCGCATCGGCGCTGAGACCCAGGGCTTCCAGTACCTGCGCGGGCTGGTCCAGCTGCACCGTATCCAGCGTGACCCAGGCGGACCACAGGCCGGCCCACTGCCCGAACAGGCGTACCTCGACACGCTCGGTCTGGCCGCTGGCGAGGTCTTCGAAACCGGCCGGCACCGGCCGTGCGTGGACAGCCGGCAGGGCCGGAATGGCCAACGTCAGGGCGAGCGCGACCGCCAGCCGGCTGTGGGCAGGTGCAGGTATCAACATGGGGAGACAACCGATGGCCGGCCGGCCCGCGCACGGGCCGGCGCGGTGGGGGATTACGGCGCGGCGGTGTTCTGCGACACGACCAGCGCAACGGTGCCGCTGTACAGGCCCGCGAAGTTGATCTCGCCGGACACGGTCTGCTGCACGCGCAGCGGCATGGCGATCGACGCACCCGGAATCGCGCTGTCGAACAGGTCGTCTGCAGCGAAGTCGATCGGGGTGGTCTCCAGGGCGCGGCCGTTGAGGCTGACCGTCAGCGGCACGTTGATGGCACCCGGTGCGGCCAGGTCGGGACGCAGCACGGCGTCGGCCGCCAGGCGTACGCTGACGTCCTTCTCGGTGTCATTGGTGAAGATGCGCACATCTTCGGTCCACGACGACAGGCCGGCACCGCCGGCGCGGTAGACCAGCTGCACCGCGTCCGGCAGCGCGGTGCCGTCGGCCTTGAGCAGGGACAGGGTCGGATCGACGTTCGCCCACACGGTGATGTTGGTTTCCACGGCGGCCTGCGCGGTCAGCGAAGCGCCGGCGAGCGCCACGGCCAGGGCGGCCTTCTTGAACATGTGCGACATGGTTTCTCTCTCTGATGGATTGGGTTGCCTCCTGGATGGAAGCACTGCCGGCACGGACCTGCCCTGCCAGCAGCGCGGTCAAGGTATTGATCGGCTCCTGCGGTGTACATGCAACGTTTCTTGATTGCCGATTACGCGTACTTCTGCGACATCACACACGCATCGCGCGTGCCGTGACCAGCAGAATGCGACGCTTTCGGCATCGCACCGGCAAGGGGCAACGTTGGCCTGGGCAAAAAAAACGCCCCCTTGCGGGGGCGTTCTTCCACGTTGCGATTACGGGGCGATCAGCCCTGGTAGTCGCGCACGTCGCTGCCGGTGTAGACCTGGCGCGGACGGCCGATCTTCATTTCCGGATCGACCTGCTGTTCCAGCCAATGCGACACCCAGCCGGAGGTACGGCCCAGGGCGAACATGACGGTGAACATCTCGGTCGGAATCTGCAGCGCCTTGTAGATGATGCCGCTGTAGAAATCGACGTTCGGGTACAGCTTGCGGGCGACGAAGTAGTCGTCCTGCAGCGCGGCCTGCTCCAGCTTCACGGCCACGTCCAGCAGCGGGTCCTGCACGCCCAGCTGCTTGAGCACCTTGCTGGTCATCTCGCCGATGACCTTGGCGCGCGGATCGAAGTTCTTGTAGACGCGGTGGCCGAAGCCCATCAGGCGGAAGCCGGAGGTCTTGTCCTTGGCCTTGAGCACGGCCGATTCCACGTTGTCGGCCGAACCGATTTCTTCCAGCATCTTCAGCACGGCTTCGTTGGCACCGCCATGGGCCGGACCCCACAGCGCGGTGACGCCCGCGGCAACCGACGCATACGGATTGGCACCGGTCGAGCCGACCAGGCGCACCGTCGAGGTGGACGCGTTCTGCTCGTGGTCGGCGTGCAGGATGAACAGCAGGTCCAGCGCCTTGACCACGTCCGGATTCAGTTCGTACTGGCCGTCGGCCGACTCGAAGGTCTGCTTCAGGAAGCGGCTGACGTAATCCAGCGAGGTGTCGGGCGTGTTGGCCGGCAGGCCCTTGCCGTGACGGTAGATCAGCGCGGAGAGGGTCGGCACCTTGGCGATCAGGCGCACAGCGGCCTGACGGCGCTGTTCGGCGTCGGACAGGTCCAGCGCGTCGTGGTAGACGGCCGACAGCTGCGCGATCGCGGCAGCCAGGATGGCCATCGGATGGGCATCCTTGGCGAAGCTGCCGATCAGGGTGTTGATCGAATCGGGGACGTTGGCCTCGGCAGCCAGCTCATCGGTGAAGGCCTTCAGCTGCTCGGCGCTCGGACGCTCGCCGTTGATCAGCAGGTAGGCCACTTCGACGTAGCTCGACTTTTCCGACAGCTGTTCGATCGGGTAGCCGCGGTACAGCAGCACGCCCTTGTCGCCGTCGATGTAGGTGATGGCGGACTTGCAGCTGGCCGTCGCGGTGAAGCCGGAATCGTAGGTGAAGTACCCCGTTTCCTTGGTCAGCTTCGCGATGTCGACGCAGTCGTTGCCAAGGGTGGGTTTGATGACGGGCAGAACGACCGACGTGTCGCCGGCGTTGAGCGTGACCTGATCAAGATCGGACACTGTGTGCGCTCCTTCATGGGAAGGCGCCTGCCCAAGCGCATTGGTCAGGCACGTGAATGACGTCCACGACCTGTGTCGTGGATCACGCCATTATCGCACAGCAGCATTTGCCCGGTGCTAGACGGAAGTCGTAGACGGCAGGCGGCCGGAACCCGGCCAGCGAGTGGCCCGGATCGGCAAAAGCGTTGTCACGCGAACGCAGTGTTCTGTCCATCCAAACGCCTGTTGGGCAGGCGCCGGGGAAAAACAAACGGCCGCGCAGAGCGCGGCCGTCGGTTCGGAGCGGGATCGACAGATCAGCGCGCGTAGCGCTTCTGGAACTTGTCGATGCGGCCCGAGGTGTCGATGACCTTGTGCTTGCCCGTGTAGAACGGATGCGAAGCCGAGGAAATTTCAACCTTGACCAGCGGGTATTCGTTGCCGTCTTCCCACTGGATGGTTTCCTTCGTCGCCATGGTGGAGCGGGTCAGGATCTTGAAATCGGAGGTGACGTCATGGAAGACGACGTCGCGGTAGTTCGGATGGATATCGGCCTTCATGGGCTCACACCGTAAATGGGCTGGTGGTCAAGAGCGGCATTATAAGCACCGGCCGCCCCTTGGGGCAACCGGTTGCGTGGATCCGCGCTCAGTCCGCGCCAAGTGCCTGCCGCACAAGGCTTTCGAAGCGGGCCTGGTCGTAGGCCATCAGAAGGTCGCAGTTGTCCGGCTGGCCGGTCTGGCGGTTCCAGTCGACGAGGGTCGCGCCGCGACTGAACGTGCCGTTCAGTTCCACGTTCAGCGGCCGCGATTCCACCCGCAGCTGGCCTTCCGGGTTCAGCGCCCAGGCCATGGCCAGGGCATCGGCGGTGTACCAGCGTCCGCCCTTGCTGTCTTCGGACAGGCCACGGGTCTTGCGCGAGATCAGCTCATAGAAGCGGGCGCGCTCCGAATCGGCCTGCAGCCACGTCTCGGCCTCCTGCAGCGGCAGGCCGTGGGCGACGGTGGCTTCCCAGTCCGACACCAGCAGGTGCTTGAATGCGGTGAACACCACGTGCGCCGCTTCCGGATCGAAGGCGATGTTGAACTCCGCCGCCGGCGTGATGTTGCCGTGGCAGGTGACCGCGCCGCCCATCACCACGATGCGCTTGATGCGCTGAGGCAGGGTCGGGTCCAGCTTCAGCGCCAGCGCCAGGTTGGTCAGCGGGCCGAGCATCACCAGCATCAGTTCGCCGGCATGCTTGTGCGACAGGCGCAGGATCGCCAGCGCGGCATGCTCGGCTTCGGCCTGTCGGCCCGGCGGTGGCAGATCGACATCGCCGTAGCCATCACGGCCGTGCACATGCGCGGCATCGACGGAGGGATGCAGCAGCGGATCGGGGCTGCCGGCAAACACCGGCACGTCGGGACGGCCGACGATGTCGCAGAGCTTGAGGGCGTTACGGACGGTGTACTGCAGGCCGACATTGCCGGCGGCGATGGTCAGGGCGACCACGTCATGCCGTTCATCGGCAAAGGCCATCAGCAGGGCCAGGGCGTCGTCCACACCGGGATCGGTGTCGATCAACAGGGGGATCTTGTGGGTCATCGTTGCCGTCTTCAGATCGGCAACGAAGTGTGGACCGGGATGATGACCGTTGCAAGACCGGGGGAGCTCGGCAGGGCTGCGCCCTGCACCCGCAGGATCAACAGCAAACGCCAGAGCAACGGCAAAAGCTGGTTTCCTGGGGGATGGCGGGGTGGGTCCGGTTGCGGGGGACGCCGTGAATCCATCTCTGGAGGCTCGGTCGCGCCATCCATGGCGCTCACGCCCCCGCAACCGGACCCACCCCGCCTTCGACAGTTTCCCGCGGTCTGTCGGAACGGCGTTCTGCTCTGCCAGGTGTCGACCGTGGTCGACACATCCACGCAATGCGTGGATGAACATGGAAATGATCGAAAGCGCTGTCTGTAGAGTCGAGCCATGCTCGACTCCCGCGCGCAGCGCACAGAGGCCGCTTACGCCGAGGCGTAGCGCACGGCCGTGCCGATCCAGCGGTTGACCACGCGGTCGGCCAGTGCGGGCTGCTGGGACAGCAAGCGCTCGGCCAGGTCATGCACGCCGGGCAGCAGGCCGGCGTCGCGTGCCAGATCGGCGATGCGGAAGCCGGCCAGGCCTGTCTGCCGCGTGCCAAGCAGTTCGCCCGGCCCGCGCAGCTCCAGATCCTTCTCGGCGATGACGAAGCCATCGTTGGTTTCGCGCATGGTCTGCAGGCGCTCGCGCGCCATCTGCGAAAGCGGTGCCTGGTACAGCAGCACGCAGCGCGACACCGCCGAACCGCGGCCGACGCGACCGCGCAGCTGGTGCAGCTGGGCCAGGCCCAGACGCTCGGCGTTCTCGATCACCATCAGCGAGGCATTGGGCACGTCCACACCCACTTCGATCACCGTGGTCGCCACCAGCAGGTCGATGTCACCGGCCTTGAACGCGACCATGGTCGCCTGTTTCTCGGCGGCCTTCATCCGCCCGTGCACCAGCCCCACGCGCACGCCCGGCAGCAGCGCCTGCAGCGATTCGAAGGTGGCCTGTGCGGGCGTGGCATCCAGCTCTTCGCTTTCCTCGATCAGCGTGCACACCCAGTACACCTGCCGTCCTTCCGCGCAGGCCAGGGCGATACGTTCGATCAGCTCCGGCCGGCGGTCGTTGTTCAGGGCCACGGTCTGCACCGGCGTACGGCCCGGTGGCAGTTCGTCGATGGCCGATACGTCCAGGTCCGCGTACTCGGACATCGCCAGCGTGCGCGGAATCGGCGTGGCAGTCATCACCAGCTGGTGTGGCACGCTGTTGCCACCGGCGCCCTTGTCGCGCAGCGCCAGGCGCTGGTGCACGCCGAAGCGGTGCTGTTCGTCGACGATGGCCAGGGCGAGGTCCTGGAACACCACCGCCTCCTGCATCAGCGCGTGGGTACCGACCACCACCTGCGCTTCGCCATTGGCGACCTGTTCCATCACCTTCGCGCGCGCCTTGCCGGTGACCTTGCCGGCCAGCCAGGCGATACGTACACCCAGCGGCTCCAGCCAACCGCGCAGATTGTTGAGATGCTGTTCGGCCAGCAGTTCGGTGGGCGCAGCCAGCGCGACCTGCTTGCCCTGCTCTACCGCCAGCATGGCGGCCAGCGCGGCCACCACGGTCTTGCCGGAACCCACGTCGCCCTGCACCAGCCGCAGCATGGGACGAGGTCGCGCGAGGTCTTCGCGGATCTGCTTGAATACGCGCGCCTGCGCGCCGGTGAGGGCGAACGGCAGCTGCTTCAGCAGCGCCTTGGCCAGCGCACCGGGGCCGGCCAGCGGCGGCGCATGATGCGCCTGCAGCGCGATGCGCTGGCGACGCAGGCTGAGGTGGTGCGCCAGCAGTTCTTCCATCGCCAGCCGGCGCTGCGCCGGATGGGTGCCGGCGGCCAGCGCGGCCAGGTCGGCATCCGGTGGCGGCCGGTGCACCGTCAGCAGCGCACCGCGCAGCGACGGCAGGCCGAGGCCATCGAGCCAGCCGACGGGCAGCAGTTCCAGCGCGGCTTCTTCGGGGAGGCGATCCAGTGCCTGGCCGATCAGCCTGCGCATCGTCATCGGGCCCACACCTTCCACCGTGGGATACACCGGATCGAGGCGGTCGCCAAGTTCAGGATCATCGTTGCGCCCCAGCACCTGGTAGCTGGGATGAACGATCTCCAGGCCAAGGTGGCCCGGCTTGGGCGTACCGAAACAGCGCAGGCGGTTGCCGACCGCGAACTGGCCGACCTGCTGCTGGCGGAAATGGAAGAAGCGCAGCACCAGGGTGCCCTGCCCCTCGTCCTCGACCGCCACCTTCAGCATCGGCCGGTAGCGCATGCCGCGCTCGACCGCGACGACGCGCACTTCGACCTGTGCGGGCACGCCGGATCGCAGGTCTTCGATGCGGGTCAGCCGGGTCCGGTCCTCATAGCGCAGCGGCAGGTGAAGCCAGAGATCCTGCAGGGTGGCCAGGCCACGCGCCTGCAGCTTGGCGGCCACGGCCGGACCCACGCCGGCGAGCATCGCCAGGGATGCTTCGCCGGACGGTGACAGGACCGGAGTGACCGCCGCCTTGCGTGCCACGGGGGCGTCAGTCGATGACCATCACCGCGTCGACCTCGAAGTTGGCGCCCTTCGGCAGGCCGGAGACTTCGATGGTGGAACGGGCCGGGAACGGAGCCTGGAAGTAGTCCTGCATGACCGCGTTGACCTTGGCGAACTCGCCCAGGTCGGTCAGGTACAGGCCAAGGCGCACGACCTGGTCCAGCGAACCGCCGGCAGCTTCGGCCACGGCCTTGAGGTTGTCGAACGCGCGGCGGGCCTGGGCTTCGACATCACCGGCACCGACGATGTCGCCGGTCGCCGGATCAAGCGGGATCTGGCCGGAGAAGTACACGGTGTTGCCGGCGCGCACGGCCTGTGAGTAAGGGCCGATGGCGGCAGGCGCCTTTTCGGTGTTGATGATCTGGCGGGACATGGTCGCTCCGGTGCATTTGGAAAACAGAGCGGCGATTGTAGCAACCCGGTAGCGCCGGGCCATGCCCGGCGACGTTTGGTTCATGCTGCGTGGCGCGCTCGCCGGGCATGGCCCGGCGCTACCGGTGCACCATCCACCCATGGTCTCCGGGCCGGGCGCATCCTCGTGCGTCGTGTGCGCGGAACGTCATCCACGCATGGCGTGGCTTTACTGGCGGCGCACCGACTGCACGACCGACAGGCGGCGCAGGCGCCGCATGACCTCGGCCAGGTGGTTGCGGTCGCGCACCTGGATGTTGAACGCCAGCACGGCAGCGTTGAAGTCGCGATCCAGATAATCCACGCGCTCGATGTTGGACTGGCTCTGCGCGATCGCGGCGGCAAGTTGGGCCAGCACGCCGGTGCCGTTCTCCACTTCCACCACCAGCGAGGTGTCGTAGTCACCGGAAACGGTGGTATCCCAGCCGATCAGCACCCAGCGCTCGGGCGACTTGCGCAGCTCGGCCAGGTTCGGGCAGTCCATGCGATGCACCACGATGCCCTTGCCGGCGGTGTGGTAGCCCATGATGTCGTCGCCGGGAATCGGCTGGCAGCAGCCCGCGAAGGTGACCACGCCGCGCTCGCTGCCATTGATCAGGATCTTCTCCTGCGAGTGGTGGCGCGAATGCGGGCCGCCACGCAGTTCCGCATAGGCCATCAGCGCCTGCGCGGCCTGGGTCGGCATCCAGTTGCCGAGCGCGACTTCGGCCAGCAGCGCCTCCAGGCGCGGGAAACGGTGTTCGGCCAGGAATGCATCCAGGCGCCCCTTCGGCAGCCGCTCCAGCGAGGAATCCATCGCCTCCAGCGCACGGTCAAGCATGCGGTGGCCCAGCTGCACGGCGTCCTCGTGCTCCAGCTGCTTGAGCTGGTGGCGGATCGCGGTGCGTGCCTTGCTGGTGACCACGAACTCCAGCCACTGCGGTTTGGGCGTGGCCGAACGCGCGGTGATGATCTCCACCGACTGCCCGGAGACCAGCTTGGTGCGCAACGGCACCAGCTTCTTGTCCACGCGCGAGGCCACCGCCATGTTGCCGACATCGGTATGCACGGCGTAAGCGAAATCGAGCGCGGTGGAATTGCGCGGCAGGGCCAGGATCTTCCCCTTCGGCGTGAACAGGTAGACCTCGTCCGGGAACAGGTCGACCTTCACGTTGTCGAGGAATTCCAGCGAGGAGCCGGCCGCGCGCTGCGAATCGATCAACTCGACGATCCACGCGTGGGCACGGCTCTGCGCGCTGTTGGGCGAATCGCCACCGAACTTGTAGGTCCAGTGTGCGGCCACGCCGCGCTCGGCAATCAGGTCCATTTCCTCGGTACGGATCTGCACCTCGATCGGCGAGCCGTACGGTCCGAACAGCACGGTGTGCAGCGACTGGTAGCCGTTGGCCTTGGGAATGGCGATGAAGTCACGGAAGCGGCCGTCCAGCGGCTTGAACGTGGCATGCACCGAGCCCAGTGCGTGATAGCAGGTGGGCACGCTGCGCACGACCAGGCGGAACCCGAACACGTCCATCACCTGGTCGAAGCTCTTGTTCTCGTCGCGCATCTTGTTGTAGATGCTCCACGGCGTCTTGATGCGGCTGACCAGGCGGTGTTCGATGCCCTCCTTCGCCAGGCGCTGCGACAGCTGCACTTCCACCTGCGCCATCGCCTCGCGGCGCACCACCGGCTGGCTGCGGATGTGCTTTTCCAGGATCGCGTGGCGCCACGGATACAACGCCTTGAAGCCCAGATTCTGCAGCTCGCTCTTGACCAGGCTCATGCCCAGCCGCTGCGCGATCGGCGCGTAGATCTCCAGCGTCTCGCGGGCGATGCGGCTCCTCGCTTCGCGGCTCTGGGCGCCCAGCGTGCGCATGTTGTGCAGGCGGTCGGCCAGCTTGATCATGATCACGCGCAGGTCGCGCGACATCGCCAGCAGCATCTTGCGGAAGCTCTCCGCGGCAGCTTCCTGGCGGTCCCGGAACTTCAGCTTGTCCAGCTTGGTCACGCCATCGACGAGTTCGGCAACCGGCTCGCCGAACTCGGCGGCCAGCGCCTCGCGGGTCAGCGGCGTGTCCTCGATGGTGTCGTGCAGGATCGCGGCGATCAGCGCTTCGACATCCAGGCCGAGCTCGGCCAGCACCTGCGCAACCGCCACAGGATGGGTGATATAGGGCTCGCCCGACTTGCGTGTCTGCCCAGCGTGCGCAGCGGCCCCGACTTCCCAGGCACGGCGCAGCAGCGGCAGCTGCTCCGGCGGCAGGTAATGGGCGGCGCGTTCAAGCTGGAGGACGTAGTCGGGTACGGCGGCAGTGGGGGCTGCGGCGACCTTGGCAGTGGGGCCTGGGTTCATGCCCGAAGCCTATTCCAGCGCGACGTTTACGGCAAATCCTGAATGCGAAACAGCCCGCACGGGGCGGGCTGTTCGGCGTGTCCAGCGATGACGTTGATCGATGCGATCAATCGTCGTTCTTGGACATGTCTTCATCGGCGACCACTTCCGCGGCGGCCCACTCCAGCGCTTCGCGCTCGGCGCGCTCACGCTCGGCCTTCTCGACTTCGTCGATCAGCGCGTTGTCGATCTTGCGGGCAGCGATCTCGCGCAGCGCCAGCACGGTCGGCTTGTCCTCGGTCTCGCTGTTGTCCAGCGTGGCCTGCACGCCATTGGCGAGCTGGCGGGCACGCTTGGAGGCCATCATGACCAGCTCGAAACGGTTGTTAACGACTTCCAGGCAATCTTCTACGGTGATGCGGGCCATACGGGCTCCCGGCGACCGGTCGGCCGCTCAGTCGAATGAGGGAAAGGGGACGGAGTGTACCGGCAGGGGCTGGACAAAATCAAGCCAGCCCTCACCCGATTCTTTTGGAATCAGTCAGTTGCGCCCGGATCAGGGGTCAACAGGGCCTGGATCAGCCCGGCGTGGCGGACCTTCTGGGCCTCGCGGCGCAGGCGGCTGGCGGTGAAGATCGCGCACAGCTCGTCCACGGCGGTGTCGAACACCTCGTTGACGATGACGTAGTCGAACTCATTGAAGTGCAGCATCTCGTCGCGGGCGGCGCCCAGGCGCTGGGCGATCACCGCCTCGCTGTCCTGCCCACGCTTGCGCATGCGGTCCTGCAGGGCCTGCTTGGACGGCGGCAGGATGAACACGGTGACCGTGCCCGGTACCAGCTGCCGGACCTGCTGCGCGCCCTGCCAGTCGATCTCCAGCAGCACATCCTGGCCGGCCGCCAGCTGCGGTTCCACCGACTGCCGCGCCGTGCCCTTCCAGTCTCCGTGCACCCATGCATGCTCGAAGAAGTCGCCCGCAGCAATCATCTGCTCGAACTTCTCTGCGGTGACGAAGTGATAGTGCTCACCGTTCACTTCACCCGGTCGCATGGCCCGCGAAGTGAAGGAGATCGACAGGGCGATCTGCGGGTCGCGGGCCAGCGTCGCGTTGACGATGCTGCTCTTGCCGGCGCCTGAAGGGGCGGCAACGATGTACAGCGTGCCGCGCGCGATGGTGGCCGACGGGGTGGACGGGGCGCTCATGCACGGAACCCAACTGGTTGATTTCGCAAAATTTTTCCTCGATGTTCCAGACATGGCGCGGAGGATCGCGCCAGGACGGCGGGGACTGCGCGGAACATCCTGGAACCAGGCCCGGCAGACTGCTCCCCGGGGTGCGGGCACGCAACTTTACCAGAGCGGCCCCTCCCCGCGCCCGGCCACACCCGGCCGGCCTTGTGCCACATGGGCATGCGGGGGGCTGTGCTATAACCGGCGCATTGCGGTCGTTCCCGGAAAGACGCTCGCGGCATGCTGGCGGTTCTCCCCTTCGACGGCCGTACCCACCGACAGCCCGGAGGCCTGCACGCCTCCCTGCCATCCAAGGAGAACGGCATGCCCTCGATGAGTCGCCGCCAGTTCCTGAAGGTCACCGGGACAACCCTGGTGGGCTCCAGCCTGGCCCTGATGGGCTTCGCGCCCGGCATCGCGCTCGCGGAGGTGCGGCAGTACAAGCTGACCCGCGCCACCGAGACCCGCAACACCTGTACGTACTGTTCGGTGGCCTGCGGGATCCTGATGTACAGCCTCGGCGATGGCGCCAAGAACGCCGAGCCGAGCATCTTCCACATCGAGGGCGACCCGGACCATCCGGTCAACCGCGGCACGCTGTGCCCGAAGGGCGCCGGCCTGGCCGACATCATCCACAGCAAATCGCGCCTGCTCTACCCGGAATACCGGGCACCGGGTACGAACGAGTGGAAGCGCCTGAGCTGGGACGACGCTCTGGACCGCATCGCGCGGCTGATGAAGGAAGACCGCGACGCCAACTTCGTGCAGAAGAACGAGGCGGGGCAGACGGTCAACCGCTGGCTGACCACCGGCATGCTGGCGGCCTCGGCCACCAGCAATGAAACCGCGGTATTGACCCACAAGGTCGTCCGCTCGCTTGGAATGCTCGCATTCGACAACCAGGCACGTGTCTGACACGGCCCGACGGTGGCAGGTCTTGCCCCGACGCTAGGCCGAGGTGCGATGACGAATCACTGGGTCGACATCAAGAATGCCGACCTGATCCTGATAATGGGTGGCAATGCCGCCGAGGCACACCCGTGCGGGTTCAAATGGGTGACCGAGGCCAAGGCACACAACAAGGCCCGCCTGATCGTCATCGATCCACGCTTCAACCGCTCGGCCGCGGTGGCCGATGTCTACGCGCCGATCCGCACCGGCACGGACATCGTGTTCCTGGGTGGCCTGATCAACTACCTGCTGGCCGAGGACCGCATCCAGCACGAGTACGTGCTGAACTACACCGACATGTCGTTCCTGGTGAAGGACGAATTCGCCTTCACCGACGGCCTGTACTCGGGCTATGACCCGCAGAAGCGCAGCTATGACCGCTCCAGCTGGGACTACCTGTATGGCGACGACGGTTACGTACGCAGCGACCCGACGCTGAAGGACCCGCGCTGCGTCTACAACCTGCTCAAGCAGCACTACGCACGCTATACCGTGGAGATGGTCGAACGCATCTGCGGTACGCCCGCCGACAGCATCCGCCAGATCTGGGACATGATCGCGTCCACCGCCGGCAAGGACAAGGCGATGACCATCCTGTACGCGCTGGGCTGGACGCAGCACTCGGTCGGTGCGCAGAACGTGCGCGCCGGCACGATGGTGCAGCTGCTGCTGGGCAACATCGGCGTGGCCGGTGGCGGCATGAACGCCCTGCGTGGGCATTCCAACATCCAGGGCCTGACCGACATCGGCCTGATGTCCGACCTGCTGCCGGGCTACCTGACACTGCCCAGGCAGGACGAGCAGGACTACAACGCCTACATCGCCAAGCGCACGCAGAAGCCGCTGCGCGCCAACCAGATGTCGTTCTGGCAGAACTACCCGAAGTTCCATGTCAGTCTGATGAAGTCGTGGTGGGGCGATGCCGCCACCGCCGACAACAACTGGTGCTTCGATCACCTGCCCAAGCTCGACAAGCCCTACGACATGCTGCAGGCCTACGAGCTGATGAACGAAGGCAGGATCCATGGCTACATCTGCCAGGGCTTCAACCCGCTGGCCTCGGCACCGAACAAGGGCAAGCTGATCAGCGCGTTCTCCAAGCTGAAGTTCATGGTCAGCATGGACCCGCTGGAAACCGAAACCATCGCCTTCTGGCAGAACCATGGCGCACTGAACGACGTCGACCCGAGCACGATCCAGACCGAAGTGTTCCGCCTGCCGACCACCTCGTTCGCCGAGGAGAACGGCGCGGTGGTGAACTCCTCGCGCTGGCTGCAATGGCACTGGAAGGGCGCCAACGCACCGGGCGAAGCGCGCAGCGACATCGAGATCATGTCCGAGCTGTTCCACCGCATCAAGGCGCTGTACGAGAAGGACGGCGGCGCGTGGTGGGAGCCGGTGCGCGACCTCGCCTGGAATTACGCCGACCCGAAACTGCCGACGCCGGAAGAACTGGCGATGGAGTACAACGGCAAGGCCCTGGTGGATGTGTTCGATCCGAAGGACCCGACCCGGCTGGTGCGCAAGGCCGGCGAACAGCTGGCCGCGTTCGGCGACCTGCGCGACGACGGCAGCACGTCTTCCGGCTGCTGGATCTACATCGGTGCGTGGGGGCCGACCGGCAACATGATGGCACGGCGCGACAACAGCGACCCCACCGGCATCGGCAACACGCTGGGCTGGGCCTGGGCGTGGCCCGCCAACCGCCGCGTGATGTACAACCGCGCCTCGTGCGACGTCGCCGGGCAGCCGTTCGATCCACGACGCACCCTGCTCGCCTGGAACGGCAGGAACTGGGGCAACATCGACGTGCCCGACTTCAAGGCCGATGAAGACCCGGCCGGCGGCATGGGCCCGTTCATCATGAATCCCGAGGGCATTGCCCGCTTCTTCGCCAAGGCCGGCATGGCCGAAGGCCCGTTCCCGGAACACTACGAGCCCTTCGACACGCCGTTGCGCAGCAACCCGCTGAGCCCAGGCCAGGCGCTGACGCTGAACAATCCGGCCGCGCGCGTGTTCGACAGCGACCGCGCGCAGATCGGCTCGCCGGACGAGTTCCCGCATGTGGCCACCACCTACCGGCTGACCGAGCATTTCCACTTCTGGACCAAGCACGGCAAGCTCAACGCCATCATCCAGCCGGAGCAGTTCGTAGAGATCGGCGCAGCCCTGGCCGACGAGCTGGGCATCGGCAACGGCAGTCGCGTGCGGGTCAGCTCCAAGCGTGGGCACATCGAAGCCGTAGCGATGGTGACCAAGCGCATCAAGGCACTGCAGATCGATGGCAGGACGGTGCACCAGGTGGGCGTGCCGATCCACTGGGGCTTCCTGGGTGCTGCCAAGCCCGGTTACATCGCCAATACGCTGACCAACGCCATCGGTGACGGCAATTCGCAGACGCCTGAATCGAAGTGCATCCTGGTCAAGGTCGAGAAGGTGTAGGAGACACGCCATGTCACTGCAATCGCTGGACATCATCCGCCGCTCGGCCACCACCACGCCCTCGCCGCAGGCGCGCGGCGCCCACACCGGGCAGGTCGCCAAACTGATCGACGTGAGCAAGTGCATCGGCTGCAAGGCCTGCCAGGTCGCCTGCATGGAGTGGAACGACCTGCGCGACGAGGTCGGCAGCTGCGTCGGCAGCTATGACAACCCGCCGGACCTGAGCGACCAGTCGTGGACGGTCATGAAGTTCCGCGAGTACGAGGACGAGAAGGGCAAGCTGGAGTGGCTGATCCGCAAGGAGGGCTGCATGCACTGCAGCGACCCGGGCTGCCTGAAAGCCTGCCCGTCGCCGGGCGCGATCATCCAGTACGCCAACGGCATCGTCGATTTCCAGGAGGAGAACTGCATCGGCTGCGGCTACTGCGTGACCGGCTGCCCGTTCGACGTGCCGCGGATCTCCAAGAAGGATCACAAGGCCTACAAGTGCACGCTGTGCTCGGACCGCGTGGCCGTGGGCCAGGAGCCGGCGTGCGTGAAGACCTGCCCGACCGGGGCGATCACGTTCGGCAGCAAGCAGGCGATGACCGAGCATGCCGCCGGCCGCGTCGAGGACCTGAAGTCACGCGGCTACGAGAATGCCGGGTTGTACGACCCGCAGGGCGTCGGTGGCACCCACGTGATGTACGTGCTGCAGCACGTGGACAAGCCGGAGCTGTACGCCGACCTGCCCAAGGACCCGCGCATCAGCCCCATGGTCGAGGTCTGGAAGGGGGTGGCCAAGCCGCTGGGCGTGCTGGCAATCGCCGCGACAGCCTTCGTGGGCTTCCTGCACTACATCGGCATCGGCCGCAACACGGTCAACGATGAGGAGGAAGAGCAGGCCGAGCACGAAGCAAAGAAGATCGAAGAGGAGCAGCGGCCATGAAGTACGCCCCGCACCCCCGCCAGATCGTGCGCTACCGTGCTCCGACCCGCATCAACCACTGGATCGTGGCGATCTGCTTCGTGCTGACCGCGCTGTCCGGCCTGGCCCTGTTCCACCCTGCGCTGTTCCCGTTGACGGTGCTGTTCGGTGGCGGGCCGTGGACACGCATCCTGCATCCCTTCGTCGGCCTGGCCATGGTGGTGGGCTTCGCCCTGCTCGCCTTCCGCATGTGGCGTGACAACCTGCCTACCGCCGACGACCGCGCATGGCTGCGCGGCATGCGCGAGGTGCTGCGCAACGAGGATGAGACACTTCCACCGGTCGGCCGCTTCAACGCCGGCCAGAAACTGCTGTTCTGGGCGATCATCGGCTGCCTTTCGGCGTTGCTGCTGACCGGCTTCGTGATCTGGCGGCAGTATTTCAGCCATCTGTTCCCGATCGGCGTGATCCGTTTTTCGGTGCTGGTGCACGCACTGTTTGGCTGGGTACTGGTGTGCGCCATCGTGGTGCACATCTATGCCGCGATCTGGATCAAGGGTTCGGTGCGCGCGATGACCCAGGGCAAGGTGACCTATGGGTGGGCCTACAAGCACCATCGGCAGTGGTTCAGGGACATCCTGCGCGGGCGGCGCGGAGAGGGGTAACGGCAGGGCCTGCGGCCCTGCACCCGCCGGATCAACGTCAACGTCACCGTCAACGTCAAAAGCGGGCTTCCTGAAGGATGGCGGGGCGGGTCCCGCTGCTGTTGGTGGGTGTCGACCTTGGTCGACACGATGAACACGGCAACAACCAATGGGGTCAGATCCGTTTTCCAGAGGAAAACGGATCTGACCCCGACCTTTCAGATGGCCGGCAACACGCTGGACGCCAGCGTCGACAACGGCGAGGATGGAGGCTGGTTCTTCCGGCTGGCCCCGCATGGTGCAACGCATCCTTGAACCCGGTGAGATCGAGACGCTGGCCTCGCGCGATGTCCCGCGCATCATCCTGCCGGATACACCCTCGCTGTTCGGCGGACGTGCGGACCGGTTGCGCAGCCTGGCCGGACGCAGTGCCATCGGTGGCTACCTGCAGCTGCTGGCGGCACTGGCCGATGCGCAACAGGCGCTGCTGGACGAACTGACGCCGCAGCAACGCGAGGCGCTGCAGGCGCAGGCCCGCGCGCAGCAGTCGAGCGCGGCGGCCAGCGCCGGCATGCCATTGCGGCCCGCCAACACGCTTCAGCTCGATGGCCGATGGCGCGACTGGTTGCGCGCGCTGTGCCGGCACTGCGCCGATGAAGCCGGGCTGCCTGTGGAGACCCGACAGGAACTGCAACGGGTTGCCGCGGCCGCTGACACCTGGCTGGATGCACAGGCGCATGCGGTGCTGGAGCGCGACGACGCACCGTCGCTGGACGCGGTCGCTGCCCTGCTGGTGATGAACGCGCTGCAGGTGTACTGGGCCGTACTCGCGGCCAGCTTCCGCCCCACCGACCTGAAACCGCTTGCCGATGCACCCGGGCTGTGCCCGCTGTGCGGCTCGTTGCCGGTGGCCAGTGTGGTGCAGGCGCGCCCACCCTACGCCTCCTACCGCTATCTGTCGTGCTCGCTGTGCGCCTGCCAGTGGCACTACGTGCGCGTGCAGTGCAGCCAATGCGGCGCGGCCGGCAAGGACATCGCCTATCGCGCGCTGGCCGAGGTCGACGGCGATGCAGGCGAGGTGGTGCGTGAAGGCGCGATCCGCGCCGAGACCTGCGATCACTGCCACAGCTACCGCAAGATTCTGTATCTGGAGAAGGATCCGGCGCTGGAGCCGGTCGCCGACGACCTCGGCACGCTGGCGCTGGATCTGTTGCTGGGCGAGGAAGGCTACATGCGCGCCAGCCAGAATCCGCTGCTCTGGCAGTCCGACGGCGACTGAACCGATGCCTCGCGTGCACGCCCCCACCGCCCCGGCCAGCGCCCTGCCCTCGCTGGACCGCCTGCTGCGCCTGCCAGCGTTGTCGACGCTGATCAGGGACCACGGCCGCAGCCGCATCGCCCATCTGCTGCGCGAGCACGTGCAGGGGTTGCGCGAGCGCAGCGGCTGCGGCCAGCTGTCACCGGAACAGCTGCAGCGGGCCGTCGCGGAACCCGGCGTGGTCGCGGCCCTGCAGTCGGCGCTGGCAGCCGATGCACGCCTGGATCTGCAGCCGGTATTCAACCTCACCGGCACGGTGCTGCATACGAATCTCGGCCGCGCGCTGTTGCCGGACGCCGCGGTACGCGCAGTGACCCGCGCAATGACTGCGCCGGTGGATCTGGAATTCGACATCGCCCTGGGCCGTCGAGGCGACCGCGATGCGCGCGTGCGGGCACTGGTCTGCGAACTGACCGGCGCCGAAGCAGCGACCGTGGTCAACAACAACGCAGCAGCAGTCCTGTTGCTGCTCAACAGCCTGGCCAATCGCCGCGAGGTAGTCGTGTCGCGGGGCGAACTGGTGGAAATCGGCGGCGCCTTCCGCATTCCCGATGTAATGCGCAGCGCCGGTGCGCGGCTGCGCGAAGTGGGCACCACCAACCGCACCCATCCGGCCGACTTCGACAGCGCCATCGGCACGCGCACCGCGCTGCTGATGGAAGTGCACGCCAGCAACTACGCCATCACCGGCTTCACTGCCAAGGTCGACACTGCACGGATGGCATCGATCGCGCACGGGCACGGGCTGCCACTGGCGGTGGACCTTGGCAGTGGCAGCCTGTGCGACCTGTCTGCCCACGGTCTGCCGCGCGAACCTACAGTGCAGGAAGCGCTGGCGGCGGGCGCCGACCTGGTCTCGTTCAGCGGCGACAAGCTGCTCGGTGGACCGCAGGCCGGGATCATTGCCGGCCGCGCCGACCTCATCGCACGCATCAACCGCAATCCGCTCAAGCGCGCCCTGCGTATGGACAAGATGGGCCTGGCCGCGCTGGAAGCGGTACTGGCGCTGTACCGCGAACCGGAACTGCTGCCGCAGCGGCTGCCGACCCTGCGCACGCTGTCCCGCGAACAGGGAGACATCCATGCGCAGGCACAGCGCCTGCTGCCTTCCGTGCAGCAGGCGCTGGCCGCGCATTACGCGGTTGAAGCGGTGCCGATGTACAGCCAGGTCGGCAGTGGCGCGCAGCCACAGGCGCAACTGGCCAGCGCCGGCCTGCGCATCCGCGTCGCTGCAGCTGCCGGGTTGGACCGTCTGGCCAAGCGCCTGCGCGGCCTGCCACGGCCGGTGCTCGGGCGCATTGCCGAGGATGCGCTGTGGCTTGATCTGCGCGGGCTTGAGTACGGGGATGAGGCTGCTTTCCTCGCCCAGTGGAGCGCGCTGCAGGCATGATCGTCGGCACCGCCGGGCATATCGACCATGGCAAGACCAGCCTGGTGCGGGCACTGACCGGCATCGAAACCGATCGCCTGCAGGAAGAGCGCGCGCGCGGCATCTCCATAGAACTGGGGTATGCCTATGTGCCGGTGGAGGCCGCACGCGCAGAGGGGCCTCCGGCGATGCTGGGCTTCGTCGATGTGCCGGGTCACGAGCGCTTCGTGCACACGATGGTGGCCGGTGCCACCGGCATCGATGTGGCGCTGCTGGTGATCGCCGCCGATGACGGCGTGATGCCGCAGACCCGTGAGCATCTGTCGATCCTGCAGCTGCTGGGTGTGGACCGCGCTGCAGTGGCATTGACCAAGATCGACCGTGTGGATGCGGCGCGCATTGCCGAAGCCGAAGCGGAGATCGTTGCCCTGCTGGCCGGCACACCGCTGCAGGGGTCTGCGGTATTCGCCTGCAACAGCACCGACAGCGCGGATGCCGGCATCCATGCGCTGCGCGCCCACCTGCATGCCTGGGCCGCCGGCAACGACAGCCGCGGGACGACCCAGCGCCGCAGCGAGCTGTTCCGCATGCCGGTGGATCGCGTGTTCTCGCTGGCCGGTCACGGCACACTGGTCACCGGTGCGGTACAGGGCGGCGTGGCCGCGGTCGGCGCGCATCTGCAGTTGATGCCGGCCGCCATCGACGTGCGTATCCGTAGCATCCATGCGCAGAACCAGGCCAGTGGACAGGCTGCCGCGGGACAGCGCTGTGCCCTGAACCTGGCCGCCATCGCCCGCGACGGCATCACCCGCGGCGACTGGATCGCCGATCCGCGCGCGCTGCAGGCCACCACCCGGGTCGACGTACGCCTTCGCCTTGCGGCACAGGTGCGGCCCCTGCGCGACTGGACACCGCTGCACATCCACTGGGGCACGATGCACCGGCAGGCCCATGTGGTGCTGCTGGAGGATGAAGACAGTGGCAACGGCCAGCTGGTGCAGCTGGTGTTCGATGCCCCGGTCTGCGCGATGTGCGGCGACCGCTTCATCGCCCGCGATTCGGCTGCAGCGCATACGCTGGGCGGCGGCACCGTGCTCGATCCCGATCCACCGCAACGACGTCGGCGCAGCCCGGCACGCCGGGCGTGGTTGGCAGCCCTTGAACAGCTCGCGGCCGGCGCCGGCGTCGGGCCGCTGCTGCAGCAGGCACCGGCCGGCATCGCGCTGGCCGCCCTGCAACGCTACTGCCGGCGTGAGGCCGCACAGATCGATCTCCCTGCAGATGCCCGGCGCATCGCCACCCGCGAGGACACGGTGATCATCCTCGCCTCGCACTGGCAGGCGCTGCGCGAACAGGTGATCCGCTCGCTGCATGACTGGCACGAGCGACGGCCGGACGAGCCCGGTGTCGACAGCGGGCGCCTGCAGCGCAGCACCCTGCCCGCGCTCTCGACCAGTCTCTGGAACGCGCTGCTGCAGGACCTGTTCGACGATGGCGCGTTGCAGCGCGTGGGCGCGTGGTGGCGGCTGCCAGGCCACGACCATGCGCCGCCGGAACGCGAGCGCGCGCTTCTCGAACGCGTGCTCCCGCGTCTGGATGCCGGTGGTTTCGATCCGCCCTGGGTGCGCACGCTTGCGGCCGATCTCGGCTTCGCCGAGGAGGAGATGCGTGCGGTCCTGCGTCGCGCCGCAGCGCGCGGCGAGCTGTTCCAGGTGGTGCCGGACCTGTTCTACGCACCGGCCCGCATCGACGCGCTGGCGGCAACGGTCGCCCGGCTGTCACAGGCAACCGGCATGGTGGATGCTGCAGCATTCCGCGATGCCATCGGCCTGGGCCGCAAGCGCAGCATCCAGATCTTGGAGTTCTTCAATCGCGTTGGCTACACTCGACGCGTCGGTGACCAGCATCGGCCGCGCGGCGACCTGCAATGGAACACCGCCCACGGTTGACTGCACCGGTACCGCCGTACCTTCGGAAGGCATGCGCATCCGGGCATGCGGCTGGGCTTCAAACCCAGCAGGGGGCGTCGATCGCTCCCTGGTAGGTTCGACTCCTGCTGCCTTCCGCCATTCGTGTTCCTGCAGGAGATGCCGGCATGGCCTCGCATGTGCAGTCCCCACTCCCCCCGTCGGCCGAGGCTCCGCAGCGATTGACTTCGCTGGCCCACGGCGGCGGTTGTGGCTGCAAGATCGCACCCGGCGTGCTGGCCGAACTGCTGCGGGGCACCCCGGCGTTCCCTGCGCCGGCCGAACTGCTGGTCGGCCGCGAGACCAGTGACGATGCCGCGGTCTACCGGCTTGATGATCGCCAGGCGATCGTCGCCACCACCGACTTTTTCATGCCGATCGTCGATGACCCGTTCGACTTCGGCCGCATCGCCGCCACCAATGCGCTGTCGGACCTGTATGCGATGGGCGCGCGGCCGCTGTTCGCACTGGCCATCGTCGGCATGCCCATCAATACGCTGCCACAGGACACGATCCGCGGCATCCTGCAGGGCGGCGAACGTGCCTGTGCCGACGCCGGCATCGTGGTGGCCGGGGGCCACAGCATCGACTCGGTGGAGCCGATCTATGGCCTGGCCGCGATCGGCGTGCTGGATCCGCAGCGGCTCAAGCGCAATGCCGATGCCCGCGCCGGCGATGTGCTGGTGCTGGGCAAGCCATTGGGCGTGGGCGTGTATTCGTCGGCGCTGAAGAAAGAAGTGCTGAATGCCGAGGGCTACCGGCAGATGGTCGAGTCGACCACCCGCCTGAACAGCGTGGGCCTGCCCCTTGCCGCGCTGGACGGCGTGCATGCCATGACCGACGTCACCGGCTTCGGCCTGCTCGGCCATCTGCTGGAGGTGTGTCGTGCCAGCGGGGTCGCCGCCGAGGTGGACAGCACACAGGTGCCTCTGCTGCCGCAGACCCTGGACCTGCTGCAACGTGGCTGCGTTACCGGCGCATCCAACCGCAACTGGGCCTCGTATGGCGGCCAGGTGCATTTCGCCGAAGGCGTGGCCGCCCACTGGCAGCCACTGCTGACCGACCCGCAGACCAGCGGCGGCCTGCTCGTATCCTGCGCAGCGGACGCCGTGGATGCGGTGAATGCCGTTTTTGCCGGCGCCGGGTTTGCCCAGGCCGCGGTGATCGGCCACCTGCTGGCGGGGCCTGCCGGCGTCAGCGTGCGCTGAAACGATGAGGGCGCCCGAAGGCGCCCCGCAGCATCACTCGATGTTCTGCACCTGCTCGCGGATCTGGTCGATCAGCACCTTCAGCTCGACCGCGGCATTGGACGTGCGGCTGTCCACCGACTTCGAGCCCAGCGTGTTGGCTTCACGATTGAACTCCTGCAGCAGGAAGTCCAGGCGGCGGCCGACCGGCTCGCGCTGCGTGAGCACGCGGCGGATCTCGACGATGTGGCTCGACAGGCGGTCCAGCTCCTCATCCACATCCAGCTTCTGCAGCCACAGCACCAGCTCCTGCTCGGCGCGGCCGGGATCGACCGGATGCGGCAGATCGGCCAGGCGCGCAGCCAGCTTGGCACGCTGGCCATCACGGATGGCGGGAATCAGCGTGCGGACGTCACCCGCGATGCGCTCGATGCCATCCACGCGCTCGGCAATGGCCGCGGCGAGCTTGCCGCCCTCGCGCTCGCGGGCTTCGACGAATCCGTCCAGCACCTGATCCAGCAAGGCCAGCGCCTCGACCTGCAGGGCCGCCGCATCGGTGGCCTCGCCCCGGGTCACGCCCGGCAGCTGCAGCAGATCGGTGAAGCTCACCTGCAGGTTGGGAAAATCCGACGTCAGGCGGTGGGCCAGATGCCCGAGCTGGCCCAGCAGGGCCTCATCGACCTGCAGATTCCCCGCCGCGTCCGGCGCACGCAGTCGCAGCACCAGATCCAGCTTGCCGCGGCTCAGGCGCGCGGCGATGCGCTCGCGCAGCTGCGGCTCCAATGCCCGCAGCTCTTCAGGCAGGCGGGTGCCGACCTCCAGGAAGCGGTGGTTGACCGAGCGCAGCTCGCAGCCCAGCGTGCCCCACGGGGTGACCCGCTCGCCACCCGCGTAGGCGGTCATGCTTCGAATCATGGAATGTGTCCGGTGCGTGCAAAGGGGGAATGGTACCCTAGCGCCCTCACCAGAGCCCCCCTGCCCGCCCCGTGAAGGTCGCGGGCATGGCGGCGTACTCCCCGCCCTTACGGAACCCGCATCATGTCCGATTCCCGCCCCAGTGGCCGCCAGCCCGACCAGCTCCGCCCGGTCTTCATCCAACGCGGCTTCACCCGCCACGCCGAAGGCTCGGTACTGGTGTGCTTCGGTGAAACCCGCGTGCTGTGCACGGCCAGCGTCGAGAACCGGGTTCCGGGCTTCCTGCGCGGCAAGGGCGAAGGCTGGGTGACCGCCGAGTACGGCATGCTGCCGCGCGCCACCCACACCCGCAGCGACCGTGAAGCGGCGCGTGGCAAGCAGGGCGGCCGCACGCTGGAGATCCAGCGCCTGATCGGCCGCAGCCTGCGCGCCTGCGTGGACCGCAATGCCCTCGGCGAACGCACCATCACCCTGGACTGCGACGTGCTGCAGGCCGACGGCGGCACCCGCACCGCGGCCATCACCGGCGCCTACGTGGCCCTGGTCGACGCCGTGAACGTGCTCATCAAGCGCGGCGAGATCAAGCGCAACCCGATCCTGGGTGCGGTGGCAGCGGTGTCGGTGGGCGTTTACCGCGGCACTCCGGTGCTGGACCTGGACTATGCCGAAGACAGCGACTGCGACACCGACATGAACGTGGTGATGAACGATGGCGGTGGCTTCATCGAGCTGCAGGGCACTGCCGAAGGCCATGCCTTCCGCCGCGATGAACTGGACGCGCTGCTGGGACTGGCCGAAAAGGGCGTGAACGAACTGCTGGCCGCACAGCAGGCGGCGCTGTCGGCATGAACCGGCGCCTTGCCCTGACCACCCTGGTGGTGGCCGACTATGACGAGGCCATCGCCTGGTATACCGGCAAGCTCGGCTTCGCACTGCTGGAGGACATCGACCAGGGCCACAAGCGATGGGTCGTGGTCGGACCGACCGACGGCAGCGCCGCCGCCCTGCTGCTGGCGCGCGCCAGCAACGAGGAACAGCGCAGCCGCATCGGCAACCAGACCGGTGGGCGCGTTGCGTTCTTCCTCAACACCGACGACTTCCACCGCGACCATGCGGCGATGCTGGCCGCCGGGGTGGAGTTCCTGGAATCGCCGCGCGAAGAACCCTATGCAACGGTCGCGGTCTTCCGCGATCTGTATGGCAACACCTGGGACCTGCTGGAGCCCCGTCAATGAAGAAACTGGTACTGGCCAGCCACAACGCCGGCAAGCTGGTGGAGATGCAGGAGATCCTTGCCGACCTGCCGCTGCAGATCACGTCGGCCGCCGAACTGGGCCTGGGCGACGTCGACGAGACCGGCCTGACCTTCGTCGAGAACGCGCTGCTGAAGGCGCGCGCGGCCTGCGAAGCGACCGGCCTGCCGGCGCTGGCGGATGATTCGGGGCTGATCGTCGATGCGCTCGGCGGCGCACCCGGCCTGTACAGCGCGCGCTATGCCGGCCACCCGACCAATGCCGCCGCCAACAACGCCAAGCTGCTGGACGCGATGGCCGACATCCCCGATGGCCAGCGCAGCGCCCGCTTCTATGCGGTGATCGTGCTCCTGCGCCACGCCACCGACCCGCAGCCGCTGATCTGCGAGGGCCGCTGGGAAGGCCAGATCATCCGCGAACTGCGTGGCACGAACGGTTTTGGCTACAACCCGGTATTCCTGGACACCACCCACGGCCTGACCGCTGCGGAAATGGAGCCGGCCCTGAAGAACGCCATCAGCCACCGTGCCATTGCCCTGCAGCAGCTCAAGCAGCAGCTGGCGACGCTGTACTGAAGCCATCCGATCGAACCAGGGAAGCCGGCCAACGGCCGGCACTACCGATGAAGCCCATGCCGCACGCCCACGACCACTGCAACCACCTGCCCGGCGAAGCCTGCTCCGCTGACCACGACAGCCCATCGCGACTGGTGCCACCGCCGCTGTCGTTGTACGTGCACCTGCCGTGGTGCGTGCGCAAATGCCCGTACTGCGATTTCAACTCGCACCAGGCCAAGGGCGAGCTGCCGTTCGAGGCCTACATCGATGCACTGCTGCGCGACCTGGACCAGGACCTGCCGCTGGTCTGGGGCCGGGTGGTGCACAGCGTGTTCTTCGGCGGTGGCACGCCCAGCCTGTTCCCGCCGGAGGCGATCGATCGCTTCCTGCAGCAGGCCAGCGCCCGCCTGCGCTTCGCGCCGAACGCCGAGATCACGCTGGAAACCAATCCCGGCACCGCCGAGCATGGCCGCTTCGACCGCTACCGCGCGGCTGGCGTGAACCGCCTGAGCTTCGGCATCCAGAGCTTCGACGACGACGCGCTGAAGCGGCTGGGCCGCATCCACGACAGTGGCGAAGCCGAGCGTGCGGTGAAGATGGCCCAGGATGCGGGGTACGACAATTTCAACATCGACCTGATGTACGCACTGCCCGAGCAGACGCTGGCCGGTGCCGAATCGGACCTCGAGCGCGCCTTTGCACTGCAGCCGGCGCACATCTCGCACTACCAGCTGACCCTGGAACCGAACACGGTGTTCTTCGCGCGCCCGCCGCAGGGCATTCCCGATGAAGACAACGCCTGGGACATGCAGGAACACTGCCAGGCGCTGCTGGCGCAGGCCGGCTTCGGCCAGTACGAGGTCAGCGCCTACGCGCGCCCCGGCCGGCAGAGCGCGCACAATCTGAACTACTGGCGCTTCGGCGATTACCTGGGCATCGGCGCCGGTGCACACGGCAAGATCAGTTCCGGCGCCGAAGAGCACGTGCTGCGGCGCTGGAAGCTCAAGCATCCGCAGGCCTACCTGGACAGCGCTGGCACCCCGGCGTCGTTCGGTGGCGATGACGTGATCACGCCCGCGCGGCTTCCGTTCGAGTACATGCTCAACCTGCTGCGCCTGCACGAGGGCTTCAGCCTGCGTGATTTTGAATCGCGCACCGGCCTGCCGCGCAGCGTGCTCGACGCACCGCTGGCCGAGGCCGTGCAGCGCGGCTGGCTGGAGACGGCCGATGGCCAGGTCCGCCCGACCGAACTGGGCCGCCGTTTCACCAATGATGTGGTGAGCCTGTTCCTGGACGAATGAGCGCCCCGTCGCATCCGCCGGGCATGGCCCGGCGCTACCTACACGCCAGCATGCCGTCGCATCCGCCGGGCATGGCCCGGCGCTACCCAGCGGCCAGCATGCGGTAGCGCCGGGCCATGCCCGGCGTGCAGCGTGTGCATTCACCCTACAGTAGCGCCGGCCTCGGCCGACCCGGGAAATTCACAGGATCGCTCCGCGGGAATCCGGGTACCGCACGCCGATGTCAGCTGTCTTCTCCCTCTCCGCCACCGACGCTGCCCGCCTGGCCAGCACCGACCTGCCACCGCGGGTACGTGAACTGCTGGGGGCGTTGACCGGCCTGTGCCGGCAGGCACTGACCGCGCCGCTGATCCTGACCGTCGAAGCGCTGGAACAACTCCTGTTGCACGATGCCGACCGCGCGCGCAGTCCGCAGCAGCAGGCTGAACTGATGGCGCAGCGTAGCCAACTGCATGCCTTCGCCGGCCACTTCAGCGAGCGCATGCTCGATGCGGTGGCCGAGGCACTGGCGCGGCTGCGCGAACCGACCGCCTTCACGGCAGCAGCACCACCGCCCGCACTGCCGGGCACGATCGGCCTGTCGCTGGTCGACGAGCACGAGGTCGACCGCGAACTGCTGCTCACCGAAATGGTCCGGCGCGAGACGCAGCGCTCGGCCAACGCCCTGAACCTGCTCGGCCAGCGCCTGGGCGTGCTGGCTGCGGCGCCTGCGTTCGAAGCCGATACCCTTCCGCTGGCACCGCAGGCGCTGTGCGCGATGGTGCGCAGGGTCGCCGAACAGGATGGCCTCGGGGCAGAGGTGCAGCTGGCGCTGTATCGCAGTTTCGAGCGCCAGGTGCTGGAACGCCTGGGCGACCTGCTTGATCGGGCCAATGCCCTGCTCGCCCAGCAGGGCGTGCTGCCGGGCCTGGTCTACACCCCGTATCTGGCCCGCTCGTCGAGTACGCGACGGATCATCACCCAGTCCGTCGCCGGCGGCCGTGCCACGCAGCCAGCCAGGCGCGCGGCGGCCCCCATGACCGGCTGGGGCGAGAACCTGCCTGCCGGCTCCTGGTCGACCCTGATGCAGGATGCCTTCCAGTCCGGTTCCGCATCCGCTGCAGCAGCCCCCGGGCTGACCACCGCCACCGGCACCCTGCTGCACGACCTGCTGCAGCGCGCACGCGCCACGCCGGCGGCAGACGCGCCTGCGGTACCGACTGCTGCCGTCGATGCGGTATTGGCAAGGCTGCAAAGCCAGGCCAGCGCCGCTACCGGTGTGGTCGACCTGCAGGCCGCCGTGGTCGCGCAGCTGCGCAGCGAACATGGCCCGCATGCGCAGATCGGCAGCCATGATCGCGACAACCTGGACCTGCTGCGCCTGTTGATGCAGCAGATCCAGCAGCAGCAGCGCCCGGACCCGGTGCCCGCCGCCCTGCTGGCGCGCCTGCAGGTACCGTTGGCACGTGCAGCGATGGCCGATCCGGGCTTCTTCGTACGCGACGAGCATCCTGCGCGCGAGCTGCTCAACCATATCGCCGAAGCCGGTGCCCGCTGGCTGGGGGACGACGATGTCGATCCGCAGTTTCTGCAGCGCATGGCACAGAGCGTGCAGAGCCTGCTCGGCGAGGATGCACGCACGCCGGAAGCCTTCGCTGCTGCCAACGAAGAGGTGCAGCAGCACCAGCGCGCGGCCGCCCATCGCGCCGAACTGGCCGAACGCCGCCACGTCGAAGCCGCGCGCGGCAGGGAGCGCCTGGAACTCGCGCGGCGCCAGGCCAGCGCCCAGATCGAGCAGTGCTGCAGCACGCAGCAGCCGCCGCGCTTCGTCCAGACCCTGCTGCGCCAGGCCTGGTCCGACGCGCTGACCCTGACCCGGCTGCGCCATGGCGAGGACTCGCCCCAGTGGCAGGAGCGGTTGCAGCAGACCGAGCGCATCGCGGCCGTTACTGCAACCGCCGCCAACGGCGTCGATGGCACCGATGGCGCCTTGGCCGCCGATGTGGAGGCCGCGCTGCTGCAGGTGGGCTATCACGCCGAGGAAGCCTCAGCGGTGGCCCGTCGCCTGGCCACGCCCGGGGGCGAGGACGACAGCACGTCGCGTACCGAACTCAGCGCGCGGCTGAAGGCCCGCGCCCGGCTGGGCGAGCACACCGACAGCCGCAGTGCGTCCGCCCCTGCCGCGCCACGCAGCAGTGCGGAGGAGGCCGCCTACGAGCAGCTGTGCTCCCTGCCCTTCGGCAGCTGGTTCGACATCGACAACGGCGACGGCACGCTTCGCCGCCAGCGCCTGTCCTGGTACAGCCTGCTGACCGGCCATGTGCTGTTCGTCAATCCGCGCGGGCAGAAGATTGCCGAAACCGACCTCGACAGTCTGGCGCGGCAGATCAGCGCTGGACGTGCGCATCTGGTCACCGAAGACAAGGGCCGGCTGGTCGACCGCGCCTGGAAGGCCAGCCTGGGCGCCCTGCGTGCGCTTGCCGGCCGCAACCCGCAGGACACCCCCGCATGAGCATGACGCCGCCGCAGGACACCCGCCGCGCCCCCCGACGCCAGGTGTCGGACCTGGTGCCGGTGACCGACCAGATGCGCGACTGCGTGGTCGGTCGCCTTGGCAATGTGTCCGAAACCGGCATGCTGATGCTGGCCAGCACTGCGCTGCGCGACGACGCGCTGTATCAGTTCCGCTTCCCGCTGCCGCTGGGCGATGGCCAGCAGGCAGCCATCGACGTGGGCGTGCACCTGTTGTGGAGCGAGCCGGCGCACGCCCCGGGACAGAGCTGGGTGGGCTTCCGGTTCCTCACCCTGTCACGCGAACACCGCCAGCTGCTGCGGCAGTGGGTAGGCGAAGACAGCGACGAAGGACCGCTTTCGACGGACTGACTGCCGGTTCCGGCACAGCGGTTTCTGCCGGTATGCGGCAGAATCTAGGGCCGTTTTCCGTGTCGAGCCACCGCAATGATCCAGCAAGACCCCGGCGCCCTGTATCCCGATCACCTGGCCGTGCTGTGCCGACGCGCCGAGCAGGCGCTGGCGCGCGGCGGCTTTGATCACCTCGTGGTGCCCAGCGGCACCCTGCACTACCAGGTGTTTGATGATCGCGACTATCCCTATGCGGTGAATCCGCAGTTCAAGGCATGGTTGCCGCTGACGCGCGTGCCCAACAGCTGGATCGTGTTTACGCCCGGCAAGCGGCCGGTGGTGATCTTCCATCAGCCGTTCGATTACTGGCACGTAGTGCCGGACGCGCCGAGCGGCTGGTGGGTGGAGCACTTCGACATCCACATCATCCGCACGCCGGATGAAGCGCTGGCGTTGCTGCCGGCCGATCCGTCGCGCTGCGCGATCCTGGGTGAGCCGCAGAGCGCACTGGGCAGCCACGTGCCGAACAATCCTCCGGCGGTGGTGAATTACCTGGAATGGCACCGTGGCAGCAAGACGCCCTACGAAATCGCCCTGATGCGCCAGGCACAGGTGCTGGGCGTGCGCGGCCATCGCGCCGCCGAAGCCGCGTTCCGCAACGGTGCCGACGAATTCAGCATCCACATGGCGTACTGCCAGGCGGTGGGCCAGGACGCCAATGAACTGCCCTACGGCAACATCGTGGCGTTGAACGAACACGCCGCCGTTCTGCACTACACCGAACTGGGCCGCAAGGCACCGCAGCCGCTGCGCAGCTTCCTCATCGATGCCGGCGCCAGCGCGCACGGCTACGCCAGCGACATCACCCGTACCTACGCGGCGCACGGCCACGACGAATTCGCTGCGATGATCGCTGCCGTCGATGCCGCCCAGCAGCAGATGTGCGCGGCGGTGCGCCCGGGCGTTGATTACAGGACGCTGCACGTGGACGCGCATCTGTCGCTGATGGGCGTTCTGAAGGACTTCGGCGTCATCAGGGTATCGCCGCAGACCGCGCTGGAAACCGGCGTCAGCGCCGCATTCTTCCCGCACGGCATCGGCCATCTGATCGGCCTGCAGGTGCATGACGTGGCCGGATTCGCCGCCAGCGACGAAGGCGGCCGGATCGAACGTCCGGCGGGTCATCCCTACCTGCGTCTGACCCGCGTGCTGGAACCGGGGATGGTGGTGACCATCGAGCCGGGCCTGTACTTCATCGACATGCTGTTGAACGAGGTCAAGGACGCCGGCCATGGCGATGCGATCAACTGGGAGCGCGTGGACTTCTTCCGTCCGTATGGCGGCATCCGCATCGAGGACGAAGTGCTGTGCACCGATGGCGAAGCGGACAACCTGACGCGACCGGAGTTTGCGGCAGCCAACGGCTGAGCCCCTCGTGGTTGGATGCTGAATCAAAAGCCGCGCTTGGCGGGGCGGGTGGGCCATGCAGGGGACGCTGCAAGTACGTCCCTGTAAGCTCGATGGCGCCATCCATGGCGCCAACGCCCCTGCATGGCCCACCCGCCCCACCCTTGACAGTTTCCTGCCGCGTCCAACCACGGAAAAGAAAAAAGAAAAGCAGAAGCGGGTCGCTCGCTGCGCTCGCTCTGTGTCGACCCAGGTCGACACCTACCAACAGCCGCAGGAATCTGTCAGGGGTGGGGCGGTGTGGCTGGGCAGGACCGTTGGCGCCATGGATGGCGCCATCGAGCCCCCATGGATGGGTTTACGGCGTGTCCTGCC